>JAUVFY010000102.1 GCA_030594025.1 Deltaproteobacteria bacterium
GTTATGAGGGCCACGGTTATTACGGCGAACATCCCCTGGAACATCATGAACATAAGGTGCGGTATCGTTCCGTTGGGTTCCTGCCCCACGCCATTAAGCCCAAGGTAATTCAATGAGCCCACAATTCCCCCGACGTCTTCGCCGAAGCTAAGGCTGTACCCCCAGAGCACCCACTGGACGCTTATGAGACAAAGAATAAAGAAACTGTGCATTATTGTACCCAGGACGTTCTTACCCCTCACCATCCCCCCGTAAAAAAGCGCAAGCCCAGGGGTCATAAGCATTACAAGGGCTGTTGAAACCAGTATCCATGCAGTATCCCCGGTATCTATGGCTGCGGGGGCCTCTTCGGCCAGCGAAACGGCCGGCATGATAAACCCTAAGAAAAAACTCATGATTGTTGCCCGCATCATCCTCTTCATCTCCTCTTACCTCCTCTGTTTATATATCTTTTTAAAGCGCTTCCTTTCCCGTCTCGCCAGTTCTTATCCTTATTGTCTCGTCCACGGACGTTATGAATATCTTTCCGTCCCCGATCTTCCCCGTCTTCGCGTTATCCCGGATGGCCTCGACTACCTTCGGCGCAAGCTCCTCGGTCGTTACAACCTCCAGCTTGACCTTGGGTAGGAAGTCCACCGTGTATTCCGCACCCCTGTAAAGCTCGGTATGGCCCTTCTGTCTACCGAAGCCCTTTACCTCAATAACTGTCATGCCCTCTATATGCAGTTCGCTTAAGGCCTTTTTTACGTCGTCGAGCTTGAAGGGTTTTATTATCGCCTCGATTTTCTTCATGGTCTTTTCACCACCTTTGAGATTTTCAATATCGCCTCGTCTGAACGTCCTTTAAAAGCTAAAGGACAGACCGACACCGCCGTAAAATATATCGCTTTCTCCTGAAGGCAGGCCCTCGAAAACGTCTTCCGCATCACACGAGAGGGGGAATCAGTAGGCTATCTTGGGCTCAATGGAAATGTTTTTACCCAGGGGTATACTTATTGATGCCGAAACCTCCCCGTTATAGAGGTCAGTAAAGGAGTCGCCTTTGGAGTCGAGCCCCATGACCTCGTTATCTATGTTTACACTCGCAGATGCGCCGAGGTTGAGGGAGGCCTCCTCCATAAGCCCTGTCGAATGACCGATGCTTGCGATAAGGAACGCACCGTCTCCCTCGTCGAAGTCATAGTAGAAGGTGACCGATGGGCTTAAAAAGGTGTCGAAGGCCAGTGCGAGATAAACCTCCTGCGTATCTTCCGCCCCGTCGAGTGCATAGTAGATGTATCCCGCTTCGACCGAGAGCTTTTCCCTTGAAAGACCGTACGTTAGCGTAAGGTCGGTCTCAGTGTGCTCGTCCAGTTCCACGTCGTAGTTGGCCCAGAGGTTTACCCCGAAGTTACCGAACGTTATACCCACCGAGGGCTGAACCACACCTTCGTCTTCGCTCAGGGTCTGGCCCCTCCAGACGTAGTCGCTCAAAAAGTCGACCGTAGCGCTGCCAGAGGTCTCGGCGGCCCCGGCGGTCTCGGCCCCCCTTGCGAACGAAAAGGGCACGGCCGTTAAGCTCACCAGCAAAAGAGCGGTTAAAGTTAGCTTCCCTGCCTGAATGTTGATTTTCACTTCTAATACCTCCTGGGTTTTTTTCTTCCGCTTCCGCCCCTTTGCGTGAAGACTTGAAGTTTGCGAGTCCGGTAAAAATAAAACGGGGACTTTCTCATGGATACGGAGAAAGGCCCCTTTGCCTTTTTCGTATATATTTGTTGGAATTCTTGCCTATCTAGTTGATGCAACTTTAATGCCAACAGGTTTTTAAATAAAACCCTCTTTCTTGACCATTGAAAAAGATTAAATGCATTATTTTTAACCACCCGAGTCTATAAATCCATCAACCTTAAAAACCTTGCGAAGACCGCCTCCGAGTATCTATAGAGCGGGTTTATATTATCTGACGACTCCTTTATAATCCTTTCGGGGTCCATTTTAAAGGTTTTAATTTCCTTACCGCTCACCTCTATCCACTCACTTATCATCACTCCTGTAACTTCCAGGTGGAATTGTATCCCGTAGGCGTTTTTCCCCACGCGGAGTAACTGGTTCGTGTAAAGCTCGCTCGAGGCGAGGTTGCTTGCTCCCGGGGGCACGTCAAAGGTATCTCCGTGCCAGTGGAAGACGTTCAACTCCTCAGGAAGGCCCAGAAAGAGCTTATCTCCTTGGCCCTCCGTGGTGAGTCTTACCGGGTACCAGCCTATCTCCTTTTTTCTACCCCTGTAGACCCGTGCGCCCGCCGCAGCAGCAAGGACCTGCGCGCCGAGGCATATTCCGAGGAAGGGAAGCCCGGCCTTGAGGGTCTTCTCCACGAGGTTCAGCTCGTCGGTTATGAAAGGGTATTTTGCCTCTTCGTATACCCCCATGGGTCCACCGAGGACTATCAATGCATGATACCCTTCAACCTCCCGGGGGACCCTTTCGTCTTTAAAAATTCTTACGTAATGGGTCTCGAGGCCGAACCTTCTAAGCGCAGGGGCGATGGTCCCTGGCCCCTCGGTCGCGGCGTGCTGTATTACAAGGGCCTTTTTCGCCACAGCGATCACTCCACGTTTTACCGTTTTGCCTCAAGGGCTGTTATAAGGCCCCTGGCCACCTCCTTAAGAGGTACCCTGGTGTCCATACTGAGCTTGCGCATCCTTGAAAACGCCTCCCCTTCGGTAAGCTTTTCCTTGTCCATGAGGAGCCCCTTTGCCTTCTCGACAAACTTCCGGGCCTCGAGGGTGTCTCTGAGGTCTGCGTTCTCTTGTCTTAGCTTGAGGGATTCGTTGAACCTTGTTATGGCGAGCTCCATGGCTGGAAAAAGCTCTTCCTCCCTTACCGGTTTTACGAGGTAGACCATAGCGCCCGCTTCCGCGGCGCGCTTTACCATCTCCCTGTCATCCCGGGCGGTTAAAATCACCACGGGCGTGGGGCATAGGCGGTTTATCTCCCCGGCCGCCTCTATACCGTCCTTGCCGGGCATCTTAACGTCCAGGAATACGACGTCGGGTCTGTGGGTCTTGCATATCTCGAGGGCCTCGAGCCCGGTGCTCCCCTCGGCCACGACCTCGCAGCCCAGCTCTTCAACTAAACCCTTCAAGACCAACCTCTGTTCGGAGTCGTCTTCTATTATGGCTATCTTCCGCATGCAGGGTATTAAAAGCAAACCCCGTGCCAACGGCCAAACAGCGGTTTTTAAGGGATTTTTACGTCTTGAATGAGGGTTTTTAAGGCAGGGTTGTCTAAAGTTTGGGCATTTTACTTCTTTGCTCGTACCGGTGCGGTCGCTTCGGTCCCGAGCGCTGAGTCGTAGAGCTCGAGATACCTCTTTGCCGACCTTTCCCATGAATAGTCCTCTTTCATGGCCTTTTCCCTGAGGGCCTCCCAGGCCTTTTTGTCCTTGTACACCCCGACGGCCTCCTTGAATTTTTCCACCAGGGCCCTTTTTGAGTACTCCCGGAACTTGAAACCATTTCCTAGCCCACCCTTGTAATCGCGTATGGTGTCGTCCAGACCACCCGTGGCCCTCACAACGGGTATGGTGCCGTACCGAAGGCTGTATATCTGGTTCAATCCGCAGGGCTCGTACTTCGAGGGCATGAGGAACATGTCGCACCCGGCCTCTATCCTGTGGGCCATGGCGTTGTCAAAGGTGATTTTAACGCCGAGCCTTTCGGGGTGGAGGCGGGCAAGCTCTTCGAACAGGCGGTGGTATTTTTTCTCACCCGTGCCGAGTACCACCATCCCTATATCAAGCTTCATGATATCTTCCATCGCATCGGCGAGTATGTCAAAACCCTTCTGGTCGGCAAGACGCGAGATTATGCCCACAAGCGGCTCCGTTGTTTTGATCTTCAGGGAAAACTCCTTTATGAGCTCCTTTTTGCAGGCCTTCTTGCCCTTGAGGTCCTTGAGGGAATACCGGGCCGGGATGAGCTCGTCGGTTGCCGGGTTCCAATGGGTGTAGTCCACGCCGTTCAAAACCCCGTAGAGGTGCTTCTGCCTGGACTTCAAGACCCCTTCGAGGCCGTAGCCGTACTCGGCGGTCTGAATCTCCTTACTGTATCCCTCGCTGACGGTCGTTACGATGTCGGAAAAGACGATTCCCGCCTTAAGTAGATTAATCTTGCCCCAGAACTCCATCCCTTCCATGGAAAAAAGCTTTCCCGAAAGCCCGGTGTAGGAGAACAAATAGTAAGGGAAGAGCCCCTGGTAGGCTATGTTGTGGATGGTAAAGACGGTCTTTGTGCCCGGGAAGGAATTCTTATAGATATCCTTTATGTATGCAGGGATGAGAGCGGACTGCCAGTCATGGCAGTGTATGATGTCGGCCTTCACGCCCAGCTTGTCCACCTTGATTGCCTCGAGCACGGCCCTCGAAAAGAAGGTAAACCTTTCGAGGTTGTCAAAGTAATCCCCCTCCGGGGTGCCGTAGAGGTAGCTCCTGTCGAAGAACTCGTCTCTTTTTATGAAATATACCGGTATGCCGTCGGTCTCTCCCCTGCAAACCTTTCCCGTGAGGGTGCGTCTTCCCAGGGGCACGGTTACCTCCACCCCGGTGGCCTCCATTTCAACGCCCTTTTCTCTTATCTCCCTGTAAAGGGGCATGAAGACGGAAACTTTGCAGCCGAGCCTTTTAAGGGCATGAGGCAGCGAGCCCGCAACGTCCGCTAATCCTCCCGTCTTTGCAAAGGGCACTACCTCGGGCGAGGCTATTACCACGTTAAGCGCCATGCAGGGAGCTTAGCAGAATTGAACCCTTGTTTCAAGCTTCTGCTGTTAATTCCTGCCTATCGTACAATCCCTGAAAAACAGTTTCCTTCCTTGCCCCTTTGTGTTAAAGTTAATTCAGTTCAGTAAAGATACCCCTCAATTTTCCCGTACCATGCCCTTTTTAAAGGAACTCAACCCAAGGCAGATCGAGGCCGTTACGTTTGACGGCGGGCCGCTCCTTATACTCGCAGGCGCGGGGAGCGGTAAGACCCGGGTCCTTACCGCGAGGATAGCCCACCTCGTGGTCAAAAAAGGCATTCCCGCCGAAAGGGTCCTCGCCGTCACATTCACGAACAAGGCCGCAGGCGAGATGCGCGAAAGATTATTCCAGCTCATGGGCCCGGAGGCGAAAAAGCCCTGGCTTGGCACATTCCATTCCCTCGGGCTCAGGATCCTGAGGACCGAGGGGCACCTCATAGGGCTCACCCCAGAGCTATCCATATATAACGAAGAGGACCAGCTCGCCCTCGTAAAGGAAGCGATGGCCGAGCTCTCGATGAGCGAGAAGGCCTTCTCGCCGAGAGCCGTTGTGGCAAGGATAAACCAGGCAAAAAACGAAAACATCGGTCCCGAAGAGTACCTCGCCCGCAGCGGGGATTTTCTCTCCGAGAGGGTCGCATCGGTCTACTCAGTTTACCAGAAAAAATTGA
>JAUVFY010000107.1 GCA_030594025.1 Deltaproteobacteria bacterium
GGATTAGGCGGGCTTTGCGCTGGAAAAATTTTATGCCGTGCGTCGAGGGGAAGGGGTTGCTTTTAAGGAGAGGTGCCCATGGCACCAAAAATCAAGGCTCTAAGGGGGAGGGGATTTTCCGGTCTTTAAAAGGTTGTAAGACAGGCCTCAGGCAATGGCGCCCAAGGCGCCGACAGCGGCTTCGAAAATCGTGAGGGCCTTTTCCATCTCGGCCTTTTTTACAGTAAGCGGGGGCATGAGGCGGAATACGTTCTTGTCGTCGCCGCACTCGACGAGTATGAGGCCCTTTTCGAGGCACCTTTTAAGTACCTTTTCGAGGAGCCCGGCATCGGGGCTCCTGTCCTCTTTTACGAACTCCACACCTATCATGAGCCCGAGCCCCCTGACGTCCCCGATGGGGAGGTACTTTTTCTGCATGTTCTTGAGCTTTGCGAGTGCGAAGTCACCGACGGTCCGCGCGTTCTCAAGGAGCCCTTCTTTTTCAATGGTATCGATGGTCGCCGAAGAGGCGGCGCATGATACGGGGTTTCCTCCGAAGGTCGTGCCGTGAGCTCCTGGGCTCCATTTCTTCATGAGCTCCCTTGTCGAGGCCAGGGCACCGAGGGGCAGGCCCGATGCGATGGCCTTTGCCATTGTAATTATGTCCGGTACTACCTCGAAGTGCTCGCAGGCGAACCATCTGCCTGTCCTACCGAAGCCGGTCTGCACCTCGTCGGCTATGAAGAGGATGCCGTTATCAGTGCAGAGCTTACGGAGCCTCTTTACGAAATCCCGGGGAGGCACAACGTAGCCGCCTTCGCCGAGGACCGGCTCCATTATCACGCAGGCCACCTCCCGGGGCGTTATGAGGTGCTTTAAAAGGTTCTCAAGGTAATCGAAGCACTCCATTGAGCAGGTCGTCGGGTCCTGGCCCAGCGGACACCTGTAGCAGTAAGGGTAGGGCGAGTGGAAGACCGAGGGGAGCAAGGGGTGGTAGTTACGCCTGTACCGTGCCGACGAACTCGTTAGCGAAAGCGCCCCTAAGGTCCTACCGTGAAAGCACCTTGTAAACGCGATTATACCCTGTCTTCCCGTGGCAAAGCGTGCGAGCTTCAATGCGCCCTCGACAGCCTCGGTGCCGCTGTTGGAAAAAAAGAATGTGTCTATACCGTCGGGGGTTATCCTGGTAAGCTTCTCGGCGAGCTCTACGGCGGGCTCTGAGTAGTAGATGCACCCGGTGTGGATGAGGCGGTCGAGCTGGGCCTTCGCGGCCTCTACCACGGAGGGGGGGCAGTGGCCGATGTTGGTCGTTGCAAGGCCCGAGGTAAAGTCCATGTACGTTTTCCCGTCCACGTCCTCGACCATGAGACCCCGGGCCTTCTTTACTACGATCTCCGTGTGGAATACGAGCGCCGGGGTGAGGAACTCTCGGGCCTTTTTTATGACCTCGTCGTTCATCGAGTTTTTTACTCCGCCCCGGTTATGAGGGTGGGATCGCACAGAAGCGAGTCATACACGGCCACGCGGCCGCATATCTTGCACACGTACTCGATGGAGTTGAGCATCGAGGTGCATACATGCCTCGGGTCGTCGGTCTGTTTCTTGCAGAACTCGCACGTGAACGGAAGGTCTTCGGTTGAAGGGTGGCAGAGGTGGCCCCTCCCGCTCGCGAGCTTTTCGCATTTCGGACATTTAAATGTCTTTACATATTCAGTCATAAATAGCGCTCCTTTCGTTTACCCGAAGAGCTCGCCCCTGAGGTCCTTAAGCTTCTTAAGGTGTTCTTTTTCGGCCTGTATGAGTTTTTCGAGCACCTCCTGGTCGCTCCCCCTTACGCCCTTCATGAACTCGTAGTAGAACAGAAGCGAGTCCTTTTCCATGTCTATCGCGTAGTCGATGGCCGCCTTCTCGTCGCCAACCTCCATGGCCAGGCGCTCGAGCGCCTCGGAGCTCGTAAAGATCTTGGTGTTGGCTATGGACTTCAAGTAGAGTAGCGCCTCCTCGGCGTAGGGCTCGAAGACGGTCCTCATGTGGGGCTCGGTGAGCTGTTTTTTCAGGCCTATGAAATAAGAGGCGTGCTTTTTTTCCTCCCCGGCGAGGAAGTTAAAAAGGTCGGCGAGTTTTTCGGTCCTCGCGGCCTCAGCAGCAACGTTGTAAAACCTCTCTCCGTTCTCCTCTATCCTTATGGCCATATCGAGGAGCTCTTTTCCTGAAAAATGTACAGGGTCCATGAGGTATCCTCCGTGTTTCGTGAAATCAAGCCGGATTATAGCAGAAAAACCGTCTCGAAATAAACCCTCAATCTCAATGCGTCATTCCTCTGTAATCTGGGCCTTCTGGAGCATGTTGCTGAAGTCCCTGTATATAACCTTCCACTTGGTGAACATGTCAAGGGCCCCGCCCCTGCCACCGGCCTCCTTGTGGCCGAGACCGCTCTTTTTCGTACCCCCGAAGGGGAGCTGTATCTCGGCGCCTATGGTCGGGGCGTTGATGTAGACGATGCCCGTATCGAGGTCCCTCTCGGCAACGGCCGAGCTGTTTACGTCCTGCGTGTATATGGCAGATGACAGGCCGTACTCGGAACTGTTAACAATCTCTATGGCATCCTTGAGGTCCCCTGCCTTAAGGACCGACACCACGGGGCCGAATATCTCCTCTCTTGCGATCCTCATATCCGGGGTTACGTCCGCGAATATCGTGGGCTCTACGAAGAACCCCTTTTTATACTTGTCGGCGGTTAGGCGCTTGCCCCCGATTACGAGTCGTGCACCTTCTTTTTTTCCTATTTCTATGTAGTCGAGTACCTTCTTCAATTGGGCCTCGTTTATGAGGGGACCCACGTCGGTCTTTTCATTGAGGCCGTCTCCGAGGGTCAGCTTTTCAGCCTCTGCCGCAAAGGTTTTAACGAACCCATCATAGACCGGCTCATGTACCACGACCCTGCTCGCGGCGGTACACCTCTGGCCCGTGGTCCCGAACCCGCCCCAGAGCGCCCCCTCGACGGCCAGCTCGAGGTTGCCGTCTTCCATGACGATTATCGCGTTCTTTCCGCCCATCTCGCAGGATATCTCCTTGTCTATGGTGCCGCACATCTTCGAGAGTTTCTCTCCCACCACGGATGAGCCCGTAAACGAAACGCCGTCTATGGCCGGGTGCGTTGCGAGGTATTCGCCTATCTCCGTGCCCGTTCCGTGTACGAGGTTTATAACGCCGGCCGGGATACCCGCCTCGACTATGAGCTCGACGAGCCTTGTAGCCGAGACCGGGGTGTAGCTCGAAGGCTTGAACACAACGGTATTTCCACTTATAAGCGCCGGGAATATCTTCCACGCCGGTATCGCCGTGGGGAAGTTCCATGGGGTTATGAGGGCGAAGACCCCGATGGGCACGCGAAAGGATTTGCAGTCCTTATCGGCAAGCTCCGATGGCACGGTCTCGCCCGAGAGGCGGCGGCCTTCGCCTGCCATATAGTAGGCCATGTCTATGGCCTCCTGTACGTCGCCGAGGCCCTCCTTAAGAATCTTACCCATCTCGCGGGTAACCAGCTCTCCGAGCGAGTCCTTGTTCTTGAGCAAGTGCTCGGCGGCCCGGAATATTATCTCGCCCCTCTTGGGAGGAGGGGTGAGGCGCCATGCGTTAAAAGCCTTTCTTGCCGCGTCCACGGCCCGGTCCACGTCGGCCCCGGTCGATGCGGGCACCACCCCGACCACGTCGTCCGTGTCGGCCGGGTTTACGCTTTTAAGGGTCTTTCCTTCAGCCGCGGCCTGCCACCTGCCGCCTATGAGGTTTTTTATCTCCTCTGCCATGGTCTCCTCCGGGGATTTTTATTTTAAGCAAATTAGAGTATAGAGTATAACAGAGTAGAGGGTGGGGGGCAACCGCACGGGGGCGCGCCTATAAAATCCCATGCCAGACTACGGTTAACCGCCGGGATTGACAAGGACCGCTTTAGCGGTATGCTTAAATTAAAATGGAAGGGACACATCCAAAATTTACAAATTTTTTAACTTTTTAATTAAGGGAGGCGAATAAAATGTCGGAAAAAATTCTGAACGGGGTGAATGTCGATGCGGTGGATGGCCTGGTCAAGGCCATAGAAGAAAAACCCGAGCTTGCAAAATGCAAGTTTCGACTGAGAAACAAATGGATAAACGGGGGCCATAACCATTCGATTGTCGGGAAATTTTACGCTGCCAACCAGGAGAATTCACATCTCAAAACACACGAGCTGGACGCGGACGAACCTCAGATGCTTGCGGGAGAAGACATCGGAGCGAACCCCGTGGAGCATCTTCTTAACGCGCTGGCAGCCTGCCTGACAACGACCCTCGTATACCATGCGGCCATCCGGGATATAAAGATAGACGAACTGGAGTCGGAACTGGAAGGAGACCTCGACCTAATGGGGTTCCTGGGGCTCGCCAAAAAAGCCGAGGTCAGGAGGGGATACAAGGAGATACGCGTAAAATTCAAGGTCAAGACAGATGCTGAAAACCTCGAAAGGCTTAGGGCGTTGAGCAAGCTCTCTCCCGTGTTCGATGTCACCTCCAACGGGACGAATGTCGATGTTCAGATAGAGAGGAAACCGTAGGGGGACCGTTGTCCAGTTTGGAGGGCAACTGGGGCAATTGGACAGGCGGTCGTTCAGGTGCCGTGCGGCAGCACCCTTGACTGGATTTCGAGATTATAGTATATATGAATAACCACCCGGGCGGGCGTAATTCAACGGTAGAATGGGAGCTTCCCAAGCTCCATACGGGGGTTCGATTCCCCTCGCCCGCTCCAAATTGAAAATCAAGGACCGGCGTTAATACCATCCGATTCAGCGGTAATCTTTAACGGCCGGTCTTTTTAATTTTATTTTTTTAATTTATAAATTACCGCTGCAGGTAAAATTTATGTAGAGGAATCCTGAAGATGAAGACCTACCGTAAAGAGCTCTGGTTCAACATACCGTCGAGGCGGGCCCTTGTGAACATAACCCCCGAGGTAAACGAGTGCCTTAAAGAAAGCGGCGTTACCGAGGGTTTTATATTAGTAAACGCCATGCACATAACGGCATCGGTCTTCATAAACGACGACGAGTCGGGCCTGCACCAGGACTTCGAAAAATGGCTCGAAGAGCTCGCCCCCCACGAGCCCGTGTCCCGGTACCGCCATAACCTTACGGGCGAGGACAACGCCGATGCGCACCTTAAGCGCCAGGTAATGGGACGCGAGGTTGTAGTGGCCGTAACCGGGGGGAGGCTCGACTTCGGCCCCTGGGAGCAAATATTTTACGGTGAGTTCGACGGCAGAAGAAAAAAGAGGGTCCTGGTCAAGATAATCGGAGAATAGTGGATAGAAAAGCCTTAATTTAC
>JAUVFY010000163.1 GCA_030594025.1 Deltaproteobacteria bacterium
CTTTCCCTTATCCCTTAAATGATCTTCGAGCTTCTTCCTTGCCTCTTCGAGTCTTTCCCCCGGTATGTAGACGCCCTCGGTGAGTTTTATCAATATGCCGCGCCTGTTGAGGTAATTCAAGACCCTTTCGAGGTCCCGTCTTTTAAAAGGGAGCTTTTCGAGCTCGGACATGGTGGTGGGGTTGAAACCCTCTCGAACGGCCTTTTTTATCCCCTCCTCTATCTTTGCATCCACCCCGCCGGAGGCGGGCCTGTGGGAAACGCTTGAGACGACCGGGCCTTTCCTTGCCGCGAGCCCATCGCGTACGAGTTCGTCCATTACCTTCTTTAAGGCCGGGGGGTTGAACCGTATTCCGAGCTCGCCCGCTATCGTCTCTTCAGCTATGCCGAGGTCCCCGGGGTGCTTGACGTGATAGATTTCGATAATTTCCATTACCTTCTTTTTCAACCCTCTCAACCTCTCGAGGCTCACGACCTCTTTCGCCTCAACCTCGTAATCGGTTCTGGCGAGAAGGCCCGGTAGGTCCTTATCCCTCACGTTGAGCATGAGGCTCAGGGTCGCCCTGTCCACGGTAAGATCAGTTTTACGGAAAAGCACCGGCAGTATCTCCCCCACATCCCCCTTTTCAAAAGAACCGTAAGGGACATTCGCCATACCCGGCATCATGCGCCTGGAAAAATAGGGCATGAGGGCCGTGCCGCCGCCAACTGTCCTCTGCGTTGAGTGGTCCCTCAGGATGAACCTGTCTCCCCTGAGGATCAAAAGGGGCCTTTTTAAATAAACTCTCCCGTAGAGGCGCTCTCCAGGCTGTGCCTCTTTTCTGTCCGCGAACTGAATAGAAGCGAGGCAGTCACTGGTCAAGTGATGGAACTTAAGACCAGAGCCCCTTTTTATGGAACGCGTACCTTTAGGGTCGGCAAAACCGGTAAACTCGAAAACACAGTCCACCCTTAACGAGCCTTTAACAGCCCCTATATATCTCCAGAGGTCAGGCCGTGTAAGCGTAAAACCCCTCGCTGCCTCGGTGTATGAAAGGCCCGTAACGTTCACAGCGCCCCTCTGCCCGGCCGAGATCCTTTCGGCCTTCTCATGGTGGCTCTCCAGCCCCCTTACCCTCAGCTTTTCTCCCCCGGGGAACAAAAACACCTCGTCGCCCACGGAAACGGTCCCCGAGGCAACGGTTCCTGTTAGGACCGTGCCGAAACCCTTTACTGTAAAAGAACGGTCAACCGGGAGCCTGAAGTACTTGTTGTCAACGTCCCGGCCGGCCCCGGTGCATATGGAGCCGATAAGGACCTTGAGCTCTTCGATTCCCTCGCCCGTAACAGTCGAGGCAGAGACAACGGGGGCGTCTTTGAGGGCCGTGTTGCTTATAAGCGAGTGTACCGCCTTTTTTACCTCCTCCGAGCGTTTGGAAGTTGCGAGGTCTTTCTTGGTAACAACGAAGATACCCCTTTTAACCCCCAGGAGGCGGACGATGTCAAGGTGTTCTATCGTCTGGGGCATAACCCCGTCATCGGCGGCCACGCAGAACAGCACCATGTCTATCCCGCTCACACCCGCGAGCATGTTCTTTATGAACCTCTCGTGGCCCGGAACGTCCACGATGGCCAGGCGCAGCTTTTCCTTGTCCCCGCTTTTAATATCAAGGTATGCAAAGCCGAGGTCTATGGAGACCCCCCTCTTTTTCTCTTCTTCGAGCCTGTCCGTGTCGATCCCTGTAAGGACCTTTACAAGGGCGGTCTTGCCGTGGTCTATATGTCCGGCTGTTCCGATTATGCAGGGCATCTTCCGTGTACGATGGGGCAGAAAATATTCACTGTATAAAATATCCCGTAGCCGTTTAAAAGTCCAGCGGATTTCTCTTTTTTTCCTTTTTTCTCTTTTTTTCTTTAGGACACGCTCCGCCCCGGCTGCGACAAATAACCTTGCAAGGCGATATGTATTTAAAGTATAGTAAAATAATTAAGTTCAAGACTTTAACGGGGAGAGAACTCTTTTGCGCATAAACGTGACGAAAAAAGAGGTCATCGAGCTCGTACTCAAAAGAAAGAGATGGAACGAGCTGGGAACCGAGGCCGTTGACCTCAAGCAGATGTTCAGGACGATCCTTAAATGGGCGAACGAACTGGTGCCCTCGGAGTCGGGCTCGATACTTCTCGACGACCCCCTTTTGAAGCACAAAACGCAGAAGCAGGGAAGCCTGTACTTCGTTGCATGCTACGGAAAGGGCTCCAAGGCGCTTACCGGTGCATCGCTTCCCGCCAGCGTGGGGATCGTGGGAAGGACATACACCCGGGGCAAGCCCTATATTAGCCGGAACGTAAAAAGAGACAGGTACTTCTTTGACAAGGTGGACAAGAAGATAAAGTTCCAGACAAAGTCCATAATATGCGCACCCATAGAGATAAGGGGGTCTGTCATAGGGGTAATAGAGCTCATAAACAGGCTCGGAAGAATTAACTACGACAGTAAAGACCTTACGCTACTAAAGATATTCGCCGGGTATACCTCCACCCTTGTACAGAACTCCCTTGATGCCAAGAGGTTCAGGGACCTCTCTATAAGGGACAACCTTACGGGCCTTTATAACGACAGGTATTTCTATAGCCGGCTTGCAGAGAATATACGGAACGCCCAGGACACCAGAGGCGACCTGAGTCTTGTCTTCCTCGACATCGACAGGTTCAAGGATGTAAACGACACCTACGGCCATTTGGCCGGAAGCCACCTGCTATCCGAACTGGGTGCGATACTCATGAGCTTCCCGGACAGGGACGATATACTTCCCGCCCGCTACGGGGGCGATGAATTCGTCATAATACTGCCTTCTACGGACATCCATTCGGCAGAGAAGTTTGCAGAAAGGCTGAAAAAGACCCTGGATAAGTACGTGTTCTTTGAACGCAAGGTGCCCGGAACGTCAAGGGCATTAAAGCTAAAGGGCGTCATAACCTGCTCCATGGGCATCTCTTCTTTAAAGACGACCCCTGGGTCAAGAAGTACCGTCAAGCACCTCACAGAGGCCCTTATAAAGAGGGCTGATATCGCCATGTACGCATCCAAGCACCTCGGAAGAAACAGGATCACACTGGCTACCGACCTGGCCATCCCGTCATAGACCTCTTCCCAGTAACTATTTGTTTTTATTAAATTTTTTTGATTCATCTGGAGACCTTCCTTTCTTGACTTCGATGTTTCAGAGGATTATAATGGAAATAGGAAGGTCGTTTAAACCCGGGGATGGGGCGGAAGACGTACTGGGGGTGAGAAAGATGCTAGGACTCAAGAAATGGGACCCTCTGTATGAGCTCGGTACCTTTCACAAAGATATAGACGAGTTCTTCAGAAGGACCTTTGGTAGCATCGCCCCTGGAATATTCAGAGGCGAATGGTATCCTGCCGTGGAGAGCTACATGGAGAAGGATAAATTCCTGGTAAGGCTCGACCTGCCGGGCATTGAC
>JAUVFY010000111.1 GCA_030594025.1 Deltaproteobacteria bacterium
AAAGAAGGTTAACGCACATGGCGGAAAAGACCCTTGAAGAACTGGCCCTTTTGGTAGGCGGCCGCGTAATCGGCGACGGTTCAAAGCTTGTAACCGGGGTGGCCACCATCGAAGAGGCGGGCCCGGGGGATATTACATTTCTCGCTTCCCCGAAGTATACGGCCTTTATAAAGACGACGAAGGCCTCGGCCGTCATATTGCCGGAGGAAAGGGCGGGTATCGAGGGGCCGGATAAGCTCGTTGTCAAAAATCCCTACATGGCCTTCGCCGAGATGCTCAATCTTTTCAGGCCCACCTTTATGCCTCCCGCCGGAGTGCATCCCAACGCCCATGTCCACGAAAAGGCCGTTCTGGGTAAGGGCGTGTCCGTTCAGCCCTTCGCTTTCGTGGACGAGGGAGCCAGGCTGGGAGATAACGTTAAAATCTTCCCGGGCGTTTATGTGGGTAGAGCTGTAGAGATAGGCGACGATACGGTCATATATTCGAACGTCTCCATAAGGGAGGGCTCCAAGATCGGCAAAAGGGTTATCATACACTGTAACTCCGTTATAGGCAGTGACGGTTTCGGCTATGCCAAGGAGGGTGCCAGGTATCATAAGATACCGCAGACAGGCATAGTAAGGATCGGCAACGACGTTGAGATAGGCGCATCCGTTACAATAGACAGGGCGACCGTGGGTGAGACCTCCGTGGGCAGGGGTACGAAGATAGACAACCTCGTGCAGATCGCCCACAACGTGAAGATAGGCACGGACACGGTCATAGTGGCGCAGGTCGGCATCTCCGGCTCAACGAAAATCGGAAGCCGCGTGACCCTGGCGGGCCAGGCCGGGGTCGTGGGGCATATAGAAATAGCCGACGACTGCATAGTGGGCGCCCAGTCCGGTGTCCACAACGACATCAAGAAAAAAGGGGTCTTTTCAGGTTCCCCGGCAATCGCCCATAACGTGTGGCTCAGGGCACAGGCGGTAATCTCGAAGCTTCCGGAGCTGAAAAAGAGATTGGAGGATCTCGAAAGAAGGATAAAGGAGATCGAGTCCTTAGAGCAGTGAAGGCACGTCTGCGGGCCATCCGCTTTTTAACTATAAATAGAAGTTAATAATAAGGAGGACCAATGGCGGATACAACGATTGATATCAATGAGATAATCGAAATCCTCCCCCACCGCTATCCATTTCTCCTTATAGACAGGATAAAGGAGCTGGAGCCGGGTAAGAGGGCCAGGGGCATAAAAAACGTTACAATAAACGAGCCCTTTTTCCAGGGACACTTCCCCTGTCACCCGATAATGCCGGGGGTTCTCATAGTGGAGGGCATGGCGCAGGTGGGCGCAATCCTGGCATTCAAGTCATCGAACGTCAAGGACAAGGTCGTCTACTTCATGGGCATAGACGGGGCACGGTTCAGGCGTCCCGTTTTCCCCGGGGACACCATCGAGTTTGTGCTGGAGGTAAAAAAGCAAAGGGGCCCCATATGGACCTTCAAGGCGGAGGCCTATGTGGCGGAAAAACTCGTCGCTGAGGCGGAACTCATGGCAACTATAAAGGAAAGGTAAAAATTAGATATGACTAAACCGGCAAAGGATTTGAAAGAAAAAGAGGTAAATATTCACCCCACGGCTATCGTCCACCCAGGGGCCGAACTCGACACGGGTGTTTCAGTGGGCCCCTACTGTGTTGTGGGTGAAGAGGTCCGTATAGGAAAAGGCACCAGGCTCTATCCCCACGTGGTCATAGGCGACTGGACGACCATCGGTCAGAAAACGACCGTTTTTCAATTCGCCTCCGTAGGCGCCGCACCCCAGGACATTGCATACAAGGGCGAGAAGACCGAGACGATCATCGGGGACAACAACGTCATAAGGGAGTTCGTAACGATACACAGGGGTACCGCAAAGGGTAAGGGAAGGACCGTTTGCGGGAATAACAACCTGTTCATGAACTACGTCCACATAGCCCATGACTGCATCGTAGGCAACCACGTAATAGTGGCCAACGGCGCAACCCTTGCCGGCCATGTAACAATAGAGGACCACGCCATCCTGGGGGGTCTGGTCCCTGTTCACCAGTATGTACGCATAGGCTCATACTGCATCGTGGGTGGTGCGTCGGCCGTCAGTAAAGACGTGCCGCCTTATGTGATGGCCGTGGGAAACAGGGCGCACCTTTTCGGGCTGAACATGGTCGGTTTGAGGAGGAAGGGTTTTTCAAAGCACGAGATAGAGGAGATTAAAAAGGCCTACAATATACTTTTCAGGTCCCATCTCAAGCTTTCTGAGGCCGTCGAAAGGCTAAAAAAGGAACTTCCCGGCTCACTCCATGCCGACAGGTTCATAAAGTTCATCGAGAACTCCAAGAGGGGCCTTATAAGAGAGAGGGTAAAGAAGAGGCACGAGCAGGCTTCTATGGATTAACGTTTGCGGGAAAACCCCGGTGGTGAACCTTTACGGGCGATGGCCCGGGCGGTAGCCGCTGTTTAACCAGTATTATGCGGTAAAAGGACAATGAAGAAAATAAGGACAGCCGTAATAGGGGCGGGATACTTCGGCAGGTTCCACGCTGAAAAATATGCCGCCCTTGAATGTGCCGATCTCAAAGGTGTCGTTGACCTTGACAGGGAAAAGGCCCGGGCGGTGGCCGCGAAGTTAGGTACCGAGGCATTTGCGCGCCACGAGGAACTCTTTGACCGTGTGGACGCCGTAAGCATCGTAACACCCACCGAGACCCACCACGAGATAGGTTTGAGTTTCCTTTCCCGAGGGATAGACGTCCTCATAGAAAAACCCCTTACAGTAACGGTCGAAGAGGCCGACTCGCTCATAAAGGAGTCGGAGAGGACGGGGGCCATACTGCAGGTGGGCTACCTTGAGAGGTTCAACCCCGCGGTCCTCGCCCTCAAGGGCAAGCTCAGAAACCCCCTGTTCATAGAGTCCTCCAGGCTTTCACCTTACCCCCACAGGGCCCTTGACGTGTGCGTTGTCCTCGACCTCATGATACACGATATAGATATCATCCTCAACCTTGTGGCTTCTCAAGTCGAGTCGGTCGATGCGGTGGGTGTGCCCGTCATATCGGACAAGGTCGATATAGCCAACGCGAGGGTGAAGTTCAAAAACGGATGCGTGGCCAACGTCACGGCTAGCAGGGTCTCCAGGGACAGCCTGAGAAAGATGAGGCTTTTTCAGCCCGATGCCTACATCTCGATTGATTACACCGCCCAGCACATCTCCATAATAAAACTCGCTGCCGGCAAGGAGGGCGCCTTCCCCACCGTAGTGCCGGAGGAGCTCGATATAGAGAAAAGGGACTCACTGCTTGAAGAGATAAAGAGTTTTCTCGAGTGTTGTGCTGAAAGAAAACAACCCCTCGTCACGGGAAGGGACGGCAAAAGGATCCTTGAAGTGGCGCAGATGATACAGGCATCCACCGACCGTTCGATGGCGAAACTCAAGGCCCACATCAGCATTTAAATTTTTAAGCTTAATGGCCAAAAAAATCTTAATCGCAAGCGGCGAGGCCTCGGGAGACCTGCACGGAAGTTTTTTAATCAAGGCCCTTAAGAGGCTCGAGCCCGCGCTTACCGTTAAGGGCATGGGCGGGGAGAAGATGAGGGCGGCGGGCCTTGAGGGGGTGGATTCCACGCCCCTGTCGGTCGTAGGCATCGTGGAGGTCCTTGAGAAGTTCCCGAAGATAAGGAGGGCCTTCGCCCGGTTAAAGACCCTTCTTGACAGGGAAAGGTTCGACTGCGTTGTACTCATAGACTACCCGGACTTTAACCTCCGTCTGGCAAAGGAGGCGAAGAAAAGGGGGATACCTGTCATATACTACATAAGCCCGCAGGTATGGGCATGGAGGAAAAAGAGGGTAAAAGAGATAGCGCGGACTGTGGACAAGATGCTCGTTGTATTCCCTTTTGAACTCCCCATTTACAGCGACGAGGGGGTTGACGTGGAGTACGTGGGACATCCGCTCGCGGACCTTGCGGTGTGCGACATGACAAAGGCCCAGGCAAGACAGTTCCTGGGGATAGGCCCGGAAGCTACCTGTGTAGCGCTTCTTCCGGGAAGCAGAAACTCGGAGGTCAGGCGCCACCTCGAGCCCATGGTCAGGGCCGCGCAAATTATAGAACAGAGGCTCGGCCTCAAAATCGTAACGCTTCTGCCCGCCGCGGACGGCATAGAAGACGGGCTGTTAAGCGAGCTTTTAAAAGACCTTCGTGAAAAGGTAAAAATAGTTCGGGGCCGTTTATACGAGTCTCTCAGGGCATCAGATGCCGCGGTGGTGGCTTCAGGCACGGCAACGCTCCAGACGGCTCTCATCGGTACGCCCATGGTCATTGTCTACAGGGTATCGGCCATCACGTACCTGATAGGCAGGCTTTTGATTGACGTGGAACACATAGGGATGCCCAACATCGTGGCCGGCCGTAGGGTGGTGCCGGAGTTGATTCAATACGAGTTAACCCCGGAAAATATCGCGGGTGAACTTCTCGGTATCTTAACCGACCGGAAAAGGCGCGATTCAATGCGCGAGGCCCTGGGTGGCATAAGACAGGCCCTCGGCGGGCACGGGGCGGCTGAGAAGGCGGCTGCAGCTATTTACACGACGCTCGGGGGCCGCGTATCTGATATAAAGGAGGGCGGTGCCCTGGCATAGGCATTTAAGTAAAAAGAAGTAAAAAAAGGGAAAATAAGGGAAAAAACAGGATATGAAGTTATATTTCCGTCTTTTAAAATCGATGCACCCCTACCGGTTTAGTTTTCTTTTTGCGCTTTTCTGCATTGTGGTGTTTGCGCTATCCACCGGGGCCATGGCCTATCTCATAGGGCCGGCGATAAAGATGCTTTTTGCGGCCGAAGCAAACGAGACGACGCGTTTTATACCCCTTGACCTTCTCACCATAGACCAGGACAAGAAAATCCTCGCCATCCCCATCGCCCTCGTAGTCGTGGCCGTTATAAAGGGCTTGAGTTTTTACGGCAACACCTACTACATGGGTTACGTGGGCCAGAGGGTGGTAACGGACCTGAGGAGGAAACTCTACGAGCACATCCTGAGGCTTCCGGTAGGTTATTTCAGCTCCAACCCCACCGGAACTTTG
>JAUVFY010000078.1 GCA_030594025.1 Deltaproteobacteria bacterium
CACGAACCAGGTCCCTCAGCACCTCCTTGACCTCGTCTTTCGTCTCCCCCAGACCGACCATTATGCCGGATTTAGTCATAATACCGGCCCCTGATGCCCGCTTTAGAACGTCAAGGGACCTCCGGTAGTCTGCCCCGGACCTTACCTCGCCATAGAGCCTGGCGACGGTTTCGAGGTTGTGGTTGAAGATGTCAGGGCCCGCGCTGAGCACCAGCTCGAGCGCATCCTCGCTACCCTCGAAATCAGGGGTCAAAACCTCGACAGAAATGTCTGAAATGGTATCCTTAATAGCCCGTATTGTCAAGGCAAACTGCATGGCCCCGCCGTCGGTGAGGTCGGCCCTGGTAACCGAGGTTATGACCACATGCTTGAGGCCCAGCTCCTCTGCGGTAAGGGCGATCTTCCCTGGCTCATCCGGGTTGACCGGAAGCGGCGCTTTTTTATTTTCCACCGCGCAGAAACCACAGTTCCTGGTACAGACGTCGCCGAGTATCATGAACGTGGCCGTGGGCTTTGTGAAGCACTCGCCTATATTGGGGCACCTTGCCGACTCGCATACCGTATGAAGGTTCCTGCTCCTCAATATAGATTTCATCTCGTGGAGCCTGCTCGGCTCGCCGAGCGGTCTTTTTGCCCACGGGGGAAGTCTTTTCCTTTGACCTTCCATAATTGATTGATTATGTTAGCATTTTTAGGTGGGAATTACAAACGGGCTTATGTCTTATGTATGGAACTTTCCGGCCTTTTAAACGAGTCCCTTTTCCTCGATGAAACGGCAGGTCTCAGGAGCCATTTTTATATCCCTGACCATGACGAGGTCTTCGACCGTATCCACGTCATACCAGACCTTAAGGAGCCTTACGGGAGTCCCGCGAGAACGAGCCCTTCTCCACGTCGCAGCGAGCACCCTGTCCGTGCTCCATGGTATATCTTCGAAGGGGGTTCTCGAAGGCCTGTCCATCGCTATGAGATAGTACCCCCCGTCGGTTGTGGGGCCCAGAACAAGCCCGCCTTTTATCTCGTCCAATTTCGTGTAGGCCTCTTTAACGTACTCAAGGGGAAGGTCCGGGCTGTCGGTGCCTATAACGGCGGCGCTATGGTAGCCCTCGAGGGTTAAAAGATGGTCGAAGACGTTATAGATTCTTTCTCCCAAATTGCTGCCTTTTTGGGAGATTAAGGGAATCCCTTCAGGAACTATATCAACTATTTTATCCTCCTCTTCAGGGGGCGTATAGAAGGCGTGGATGTCGATGTCTGCCAGACGGGAAAGACGGTTGAATATATCGACCATGAAAGCCCTGCAGAGGCCCGCCGCTTCGTCTTCAGATAACAGGGGCACGAGCCTGGTCTTAACCCGGCCCGGGACCGGGGCCTTTAACATCACTCCAAGGGCATATCTAACGGACATACGGGAAAGGTTATCACGGAAACAGTGAGGCAGGCAATATTTTAATTGACCGTTAATGAGGTCCGATTTTTAACCCTGTCGGTTCACCGGGGGGCTCAGTCTATCGCCTTGAAGGTTATCCTGTATTTAAGGTCCTTCTGTGCGGCGAGCCACTCGAGGGCCTTGCCGTCAACCTCGGCGTAGGGGTACATGAAGTAGTTAAGCGGGCCTTGTTTCTGCCTCGGGTTAAGGTACAGGGCCCTGCCGCCTCTTCCGAGGGCTATCCGGTACTCGTCCACAGCGCCGAAGTAGTACTCGCGGTAGGACTTTGCCTCATCGAGGCTCAGCCCCTTTTTGAGCATTATCTTCCTAACGTCCGAGGGGTCGACCGGGACCCAGCCCCACCCGGGCAGGTAGAACTCGGCCCAGCAGTGGTGTCCTCCAGTTATGTCGTCGGTTGCCGATTTACCGAGCCTCAGGCCAAAGACCTCCCGTGCAGGTACCCCTGAGGCCCTTGCCAGGGCCACGAAGACGGAGCTTATATCGGCGCATTTGCCGCCCTTCTTGGCTATGGCCCTCTCGACGTCGCCTGTACCGCAGCCTTTGATATCAGGGTCTCTTTTTGTGTTTTCAACGACCCAGTCGTATACGGCCCGGGCCTTTTCTCTTATGGTCTTTTTACCGCGTGTGGCCTTAAGCGCGATCTCCTTTACTTTACCGTCAGTGGGGATAAAGGTGTTGCTTGAAAGATACGGAAGCACTTCAACGGGAATTTCCGTCGATTCCCCGGCTTTATTAAAATTCTTCTTTACCCTCTCTATTGCCGAGGCCTTGAAAGCGAGCGTTATAAAACGCTCCTTAACGGGCTCGGTCCATTCGGCATAAAGGGCGAGGTTCCCTGTCTCCTTTACGCCGTAAATACCGCTTGCGGTAAAATTCCCGTCTATTCTTACATCCTCTATTGACTGCTCCGTGTCGGATACCGGGTACGGTATCCATAGCCTCGTATCGGTTGTGTCCGGCGGGGCGTCTATTGTTACCTTTAAAAGGACCTCCCCCTTTCTCTCCTTTACCACCGAGGCGCCCGCAAGGAGCGGCAACACTGCCAACGTAAAGACAATGAAATATATTGATTTCCGATTAAGCATATTGCACTCTCGTTTTAAGCTGTAATTATAAGCCTATTCATATTATGAGATTCTCATCCAGCTCGTCGGTGTTTTTGAACCTGGCAATGAGGGCGGGCGAGGTACCTGAGTTCCATCCCTTCCCGGTCCGTTTTAGCTCTTGCTCTTTGTCCTGGCCTTGGGGCCCCTCGCCATGCCAGCCCCCCCTTTCCTCTCCCGTTCCTTTTTCTTAGAGCATTCGGGGCAGGCGTACCTCTTAACGTGCCTCACGGTGAGCCTGTCGTACCCTGAATCGAGGACAACCCTCACTACACTTTCGGTCTCGCGACCGCAAAAATCACACCTTAACATATTCCTCCCCTTGCTTTTTATATATTGCTTTTGGTCCCGCGCCTTCGGCTTTTAAGACCTCAGAGGCCCTTTGAACTGTTTCCCCTTCAACTCTTATAACAAGATCACAGTAAGTGGTAAGCTGCTTTGGAGCCGGGTCGAGCCTGAAAGCCACGTCGTGGGCCTTGAGGATACTTTCCGCCTTGAGCACCTTGTGGGTCGAGCCGAAGGCGAGGATAAATTTCATTGGCAGATGTTAACAGATTTTATCGGGATTGACAAGTAAGGGGATGCAGGATATCGGGGTAGACTCGACAGGGTTTTCTTAAAAGGGCTTAAAAAACGATAAATGTTTCTACCGGGACTTTTAAATAAACGGGTGGGTCTCAGGTCTTCGTTCAGGCGTGTATGGTCTTGAGCCTCTCGCCGTAAAAAGGGAAGCTCAAGCAGAGTTCCTTTACCTCGCCCTTTATCTTCGAGAGCGCTTGCTCGTCCTCGCGGACTTTTATGCCCCTGTCGATAAGGTCGGCAATGAGCCGCATCTCGGCTTCCTTCATCCCCCTCGTGGTAACGGCCGGCACGCCTATCCTTATTCCGCTTGTAACAAAGGGGCTACGGGTCTCGAAGGGTATGGTGTTCTTGTTTACGGTAATGCCTGCCTTTACAAGGGCCTCCTCGGCCTCCTTGCCGGTAATCCCCTTTTCCGTGAGGTCTACGAGTATGAGGTGGGTGTCCGTACCCCCTGAGACCAGCTCATAGCCTCTGTCCGTAAGAGCTCCGGCAAGCTCCCTTGCATTTTTAACGATCTGGCCCTGGTAGGCCTTGAAGTCCGGAGAGAGGGCCTCCTTGAAGCTTACGGCCTTTGCCGCTATTATGTGCATGAGGGGGCCTCCCTGGATGCCCGGGAATACCATCTTGTCTATGGCCTTTGCAAACTCCTCGCGGCACATTATCACCCCGCCTCGCGGGCCCCTCAAAGTCTTGTGAGTCGTGGTTGTTACGAACTCGGCCACAGGGACCGGGTTCGGATGCAGCCCGGCCACGACAAGTCCCGCTATATGCGCGATATCCACCATTATCTTTGCGCCCACCGTGTCGGCCACCTCCCTGAAGGGTGCGAAGTCTATGGTCCTCGGGTAAGCGCTTGCGCCTACGACTATCATGGCGGGCCTGTGCTTTTTGGCCAGGTCCATTACCTGGTCCATGTCTATACGCTGGTCTTGTTTGCTTACGCCGTAGAATACCACGTTAAAGAACTGGCCCGAGAAGTTCACAGGGCTTCCGTGCGACAGGTGTCCGCCGTGGCTCAGGTCCATGCCCATTATCGTATCGCCGGGCTTCAGGGCGGAAAAATACACGGCCATGTTCGCCTGCGAACCCGAGTGGGGCTGTACGTTCACGTGGTCGCAGCCGAAAAGCTCCTTCGCCCTCTCTATGGCGAGCCTCTCGGCGATGTCCACGTACTCGCAGCCGCCGTAGTAACGTCTTCCCGGATAGCCCTCGGCGTACTTGTTCGTAAGCACGCTCCCCACGGCCTCGAGAACCGTTTCGCTAACCATGTTCTCCGAGGCGATGAGCTCGAGCTTGTACTCGAGCCTTTCGGTCTCGAGCCTTATTGCCTCGTATATCTCGGGGTCGAACCCCTTTAATAAGGACATCACGCTAACTCCGCTTTCCCATCTTAAGCTTTGTAAAGTTCAACGAGCGGGTCTCATCTCTTCTCCATCTTCTTCTCGATCTCGCGAATCTTGTCGAGCCTTCTCTGGTGCCTGCCTGCGGCGAACTCAGCTTCGAGCCAGGTCTTTACCATCTCCCGCGCCAACCCCTTCCCGGCTATCCTCCCGCCTATGACCAGGACGTTGGCGTCGTTGTGCTCCTTGGCCATCCGTGCCGAGTAGACGTCGTTTACCAGGGCGGCCCTTATGTGCTGGAACTTGTTGGCCACGATGCTCATACCTACGCCCGTGCCGCATAAGAGTATGGCCTTTTCTATCTTACCCTGGCAGACCTTCTCCGCAACGGGGATCCCGAAGTCCGGGTAATCCACGCTCTCATCGCCGTCGGTACCCATATCCAGGGGGTCCTTGCCGATACCCCTGAGGAACTCCTTCAGGTCCTCCTTGAGTTCCCTTCCGGCGTGGTCGCTTGCAATGGCTATCTTCTCTGTATCTTTTTTGTCTTCTACCATACTCTTTAATTATAACTCTTTTTATTATGAGTTGAAACTCTTGAGGACCAGGACGGCGTTCGTCCCCCCGAAGCCGAAGGAGTTGGATAACGCTGTCGTTATATTTTTCTCCCTGGCTTCGTTGGGCACGTAGTCGAGGTCGCATTCAGGGTCAGGTGTGGTGTAGTTTATAGTGGGGGGGATTTTGCCTTCCTTTACGGCGAGGGCCGAAAAAATGGCCTCTATCCCCCCGGCCGCACCGAGGAGGTGCCCTGTCATGGACTTGGTCGAGTTGACAGAGATCTTCTTTGCATGGTCACCAAAGACGGTCTTTATGGCCATAGTCTCATAGAGGTCGTTATAATAGGTTGAGGTCCCGTGGGCGTTTATGTGGTCCACTTCGTCAGGCTTGACGCCCGCATCTTTGAGGGCCAGTTCCATGCACGTGGCCGCGCCCGTGCCGTCCACTGAAGGAGCTGTCATGTGGTATGCATCGGCGTTCATCGCATAGCCGGCCACCTCGGCGTAAACCTCCGCACCCCTTTTCCTTGCGCACTCGAGCTCCTCGAGTACGACTATGCCAGCGCCCTCGCCGCAGACAAATCCGTCCCTGTCCTTGTCAAAGGGCCTGCTCGCACCCTGTGGGTCGTCGTTCCTGGTGGAAAGGGCCTTCATGGAATTAAAGCCCGCTATGCAAAGTGGTGTTATTGTGGACTCCGTGCCCCCTGCGAGCATAACGTCCGCCTCGTCCCTTTGGATTATCCTGAAGGCGTCGCCTATGGAATGGGTACCCGTGGCGCAGGCCGTTACCGAGCAGTTGTTGGGCCCCTTTGCCCCCAGGCGTATGGATACCTGCCCTGAGGCGAGGCTTATAATGACCATGGGGATGAAAAAGGGGGTGATCCTTTCCGGCCCCTTCTCCTTCAACACGTCGTGCCAGTGCTCGATGGCCGGAAGGCCCCCAATGCCAGCACCGATATAGACCCCTACCCTCTCGGCGTTATCTTCCGTGATCTTGAGCCCCGAGCTCTCAAAGGCCTCGAGCGACGCCGCCATGGCGTACTGTATGAAAAAATCCATCTTCTTAAGGTCTTTTTTCTCGATTATACCCGAGGGGTCGAAGTCCGGCACCTCTCCGGCGATACGCACGGGGAAGTCCGTGGCATCGAACCTCGTAATATGCCTTATGCCGGAGCTACCCTCCAAGGCACCCTCCCATGCCTTTTTAAGGCCGGTACCCAGGGGGCTCACTATCCCTAAACCTGTTATGACTACCCTTCTCATACCTATCGGTTCTATTCTTTGCTTCCCTCGGCTTTTATCGCCCGACCCAAGCCTGATAAAAAAGATAAAAAACAGAAAACAGGATGCTCGAGGGGCACCGCATCCTGTCCGTTTAAAAAAGCCGGAAGTTCAGTTTA
>JAUVFY010000123.1 GCA_030594025.1 Deltaproteobacteria bacterium
ATAAGCGGCGAGAGCATACCCGTTGAAAAAAAATCCGGCGACAGCGTCATCGGAGCGACTATAAATAAGACTGGCTCCTTTAAGTTCAGGGCCGAGAAGGTGGGTAAAGAGACGGCGCTCGCCCAGATAATAAAGATGGTCGAGGAGGCCCAGGGCTCTAAACCCCCGATAGCGAGGATGGCGGACTCGATTGCAAGTTATTTCGTCCCGGCGGTCATAACCATTGCGGTCATTACGTTCATCGTATGGTATGCGTTCGGCCCGGAGCCCGCGTTTACTTACGGGCTTTTGAACTTCGTTGCGGTCCTGATAATCGCCTGTCCGTGCGCCCTGGGGCTTGCAACACCCACCTCGATAATGGTCGGCACGGGCAAAGGGGCGGAGAACGGGATACTCATAAGGGGAGGGGAGTCGCTCGAGACGGCCCATAAGCTTACGGCCATAGTGCTCGATAAGACAGGCACTCTTACAAAGGGGGAGCCATCGGTTACCGACGTGGTAAGCGCGCCGGGGTTCGAGGAACAAGAGGTGCTCCTTCACGCCGCTTCGGCTGAGAAGGGCTCCGAGCACCCGCTCGGCGAGGCGATTGTAAATGGCGCAAGGGATAAGGGCATCGAGATTCCAGACCCCGAGGCGTTCGACGCCGTGCCCGGCCACGGGATAAGGGCAACGGTCAACGGTAAAGACGTCCTTCTCGGCAATCTGAAATTCATGAAGGACGAGGGTGTGGAGCCGGGTGTGCTCGAGGGCGAGGCAAAAAAACTCTCTGACGAGGGCAAGACACCCATGTATGTAGCCATAGACAAGTTGCCTGCCGGCCTTATAGCGGTCGCCGATACCCTGAAGGAATCTTCAAGGGGGGCCGTTACTGCGCTTAAGAAGATGGGCCTCGAGGTCATTATGATTACCGGCGATAATCAGAGGACCGCGGGGGCCATAGCCCGGGAGGTCGGCATCGAGAGGGTGCTGGCCGAGGTCCTGCCCGAGGATAAGGCCCTGGAGGTTAAAAAATTCCAGGACCAGGGCGAGGTCGTCGGCATGGTCGGTGACGGGATAAACGATGCGCCCGCGCTCGCCCGGGCTGACGTGGGGATCGCGATAGGCACGGGAGCTGACGTGGCCCTGGAGGCCTCGGACATAACGCTTATAAGCGGGGACCTGAGGGCAATAGTCGGCGCGATTAAGCTAAGCAGCGCTACGATTAGGAACATAAAGCAGAACCTTTTTTGGGCCTTTTTCTACAACGTCTCGCTCATACCGGTCGCAGCAGGCGTACTCTATCCATTCTTCGGGATTCTATTAAAACCCATATTAGCCGCCGTGGCCATGAGCCTGTCTTCCATAACGGTCGTTATGAACGCTTTGAGGCTCAGGTGGTTCAAGCTCCAGAAGGTCTGAGTAAAAAGAGGAGGTCTAATCCATGGGAAGGCTTAAAAACCGCATACTCGCAAAAATCTTCACCCTTTTCCCCTCGCTCCTCGAGAGGTTCGTCGAAAAGCTCCCGGTCGGGGGGGTGACGTTCGAGACTGCGCCCTGGACGCCCTTTACAAAGGGGCTTAAAGGTTCCAGGTTCGCAATCGTCACCACGGCCGGGGTGCACCTTAAAGACCAAAAACCCTTTGACATGGAGGACCCCGAGGGGGACCCCACCTGGAGGGCGATCCCCTCGGACTCGCCCCAAGAGGACTACACGATAACCCACGACTACTACGACCATAAAGACGCCGACAGGGACATAAACATAGTATACCCGATAGACCGCATGCGCGAGCTGGCCGAGGGGGGGGTCATAGGGGGCCTTGCCCCGACGCATTACGGCTTCATGGGGCACATCACGGGACGCCACGTACCCACGCTAATTGACGTTAAGGCCCCCGAGGTCGTCGCGAACCTCAAAAAAGAGGGGGTGAACGCGGTCCTCCTCACCCCCGGGTGAGCCATCTGCAACCGGTCCGTGGGACTGGTTCAAAGGGTCATAGAGGAGGCCGGGATACCGACCGTCAGTATCTCCATAACGAGGAAGTACACGGCCGAGGTCAAGGCGCCGAGGGCGGTCTTCCTCCGGTGGCCCATGGGACACCCCCTCGGTGAGCCCTTCCACGTAAAGCAGCAGGCAACGGTACTGATGAGGGCCCTTAAGGCCCTGGAGGAGATACAGGAACCCGGGACGATTATCGATCTGCCCTACCGCTGGAGGAGGCACGAGTACATTGACAACACGTCCTGAGGGGACGAATTTTTAATCGGTCCACCCCTTTACAGCCTCCATATTAAAGCTATACTTAGACGTTATAAGGAGGTGCGTTGAAATGCTCTGGACGGATATATTCGTTGTCGTCCCGCTGGTAACGGTGATGGTGCTTGTTTTCGTCTATGGGTTTTTTGATTTCCTCTACGAGCACGGATTTGAGTGTCCCCGCTGCGGTTCAAGCTTCGATAATAAAAGGGTCCTTGACGAGCACATGGAAGAAGAGGCCAGGGACATTCCCAGTGCGGCATGAGGTTTTTTTACCGGTATTTACCGGTGCCCGGGGCCTGCAAGAGAGCTACTGCACTTGTCTTTCATGGGTTTTGTTAAAGAGGTTTCCAGTGGGGACAAAATGCGGGAGTGCGGTAGGATTTTAAATACGCCAGATTTCCAGAGACCGTAAGTGAAATCCAACAGCAGAACTTTGAAAAGAACGCATAAAGCCTCCTTGTTCATGCTCGCCGGTTTTCTATGTGTCCTGGGGGCTTACCCCGCCTGTGCACTCAGTCCTGATGAAGAGCAGAATATAAAGGTCTACGAGGAGCAGAGCCCCTCTGTCGTAAACATCACCAACACCGTCGTATCATACGACTTCTTCTACAACCCCATCCCCGAGACCGGCACTGGCTCGGGCGCCATAATCGACATGGCGGGCCATATCGTAACCAACTACCATGTGGTAGGGGGAGCCCAGCGCCTCGAGGTTACGCTCTTTGACGGCAGCAAGTATGAGGCCCGTCTTGTGGGCGGGGACCCCGGTAACGACCTTGCCATAATAAAGATAGACGCCCCGAAGGATAAACTGAAACCCATCCCCATGGGAGACTCAAAAGGGTTGAAGGTGGGCCAGAAGGTCCTTGCCATAGGCAATCCCTTCGGGCTCGAAGGAACCCTTACCGTGGGCATAGTGAGTTCCCTGGGAAGGACCATGAGAGCCGAAGACGGAAGGCTCATGCACGGCATTATACAGACCGATGCCGCCATAAACCCGGGCAATTCAGGCGGCCCGCTCCTGGACTATGGAGGCAGGATGATAGGGTTAAACACGGCCATATTCAGCCCCGTCGGGGCGAATATCGGCATAGGCTTCGCCATACCGGTGAATACGGTAAAGGATGTCGTGCCCGAGCTCATAACGAAAGGCTATGTGGCGAGGCCCTGGCTGGGCATAAGCGGTCAGGATATAGACACCTCCTTTGCAAAGGTCCTGGAGCTCGGTGACACGGGTATCCTCATAGCCGAGGTCTTCAGGGACAGCCCCGCACATAAGGCAGGGCTCAGGGGGGCGGACAGCCTTACGAGCCTCGGTAACCTCATCATCGCCGTGGGAGGCGATCTAATAACGAGCATAAGTGGAAAGAAGGTCCAGTCCATGGACGAGCTCGACACGGTTCTGGAAGAGCTGGAGATCGGCCAGGTGGTAACGGTCAAGGTATTGAGGAAAGGCAGAACCAGGACCATAAAGCTAAAGCTCGAAGAGATGCCGCCCTAAGCCAAAAAAGCCAAAAAAACCGAAAAAGTCAAAAAAGCCAAAAAGCGGGAAAAGCCCGGATAAGGCTGGAAAAGGCTTGACAAGGAAATTAAAAACCCGGTAATATATAGTATTAAAGCAGTTTCTGGAGGTTTTACCTACTTATGTACGCGGTAATAAAGACAGGCGGAAAGCAGTATTCGGTATCAGAAGGGCAGACACTCGAGGTGGAAAAGCTCGCCGGAGAGGTGGGCGATTCCGTGGAAATCCCGGAGGTACTTGCCGTAGGCACGGGCGACAAGATTAAGGTAGGCACGCCCATTGTTGAGAAAGCGACCGTGGTCGCCGAGATAGTGAGGCACGGAAGGGGTAAAAAGGTCGTCGTCTTCAAGAAGAAGAAACGGAAGGGCTTCAAGAAGAAGCAGGGTCACAGGCAGTCATTTACAAGTATAAGGATCAAGGAAATAAAGGCTTGAAGTTTTATATCTGAGGGGGCTTTCCCCGGCATTAAAAGGAGGTTCAGGTGGCACATAAAAAGGCCGGCGGCAGTTCGAGGAACGGCAGGGACAGTAACGGCCAGAGGCGCGGCGTAAAACGCTTCTCGGGCCAGAGTGTGCTCGCCGGCTCCATACTCGTACGCCAGTTGGGGACAAGGGTCCACGCCGGAGAGAACGTCGGAGTGGGCAAGGACTATACCCTTTTTGCAAAGGTGGACGGTGTGGTCAACTACGAGGACAGGGGCCAGAGGAAGTTCGTAAGCGTTCTGCCCCAGTAAGACTCCGATACTATAGCCGTTACTTTAACGGAGGGGGTTGGCGGAGCAGGCCGAG
>JAUVFY010000104.1 GCA_030594025.1 Deltaproteobacteria bacterium
CCGTCTTTTTTTCCCTTTTGCACCTTCATTTTTGTCCCACCTTTCAGTAAGAGTGTTTAATCGCAGGACCTTATCCCTTCCTACTTATATAAACACCTGTAAGGAGGAAAAGTTTTGCATTTTTTCCGGGACGGCCCTCTGGGGTTAGAGTACTTGACAATATTTGCCAGATTCAGGCAAATCTCAAAAAGGCTTTAATTCAGGCCCGGGCGAGGAGGAACTTTCTGAAAAGTGGGTGGTATTGGTATACAGGGTCGGGGTCGTAGCGTTTGTCGGTGAAGTAGTTATCGCGGTTTAACTCCGAGAGGATATTGCCCGCCTCACCGATACCTGTTAGCTTTTCGGCCATAGGAGTGTTTATATTGGGAAGAAAGCCTGTAGCCCTCGTACGGGCCAACTCCGGAGGAGGAGGAGACTTGCGGCTATTATTATCACGTTCACCCCTTCTGGAATTTGAGAAAAACCCTCACGTACCAATTCCTTGACACTTCGACCTTAAAACATACGGATTCGCTTATTAAAGATCATTAGCTTGCCCGGCCGACCTTGTGTATCTTCAAGAAGTTTGTCCTGCCGTAAGCATGTAAAGGCGAGCTTGCCACAACCACCATAAGGTCGCCTTTGTTTAAAACACCTGCCCTTACCAGCGCCCTTTCGGCCTCGGAGACCATCTTGTCGGTGTTTTCCATGAGCCTCATGAAAAGCGGGCTAACGCCCCAGAAAAAGGACATCCTTCTTATAACCGTCTCGTCGGGTGTGAAGGCTATCACGGGCACAACCGGCCTGCATTTGGATACGAGCAGTGCCGTAAATCCGGTACGCGTGAAGGCCGCAATGGATTTCGCCCCCACATCGCTCGAGGCCCTCACGGCTGCCTCTGCTATCGCATTGCTCGGCGGGTCCTCCGGATGCGTTGCAGAAGCCCGGGCGTATGCCCTGACCTTACCCTCAACGGCCCTCCTCTCGGTCGTCTCCACAATGCTCCTCATCATCCTCACCGCCTGTACCGGGTACTTGCCAATGGAGGTCTCTGCCGAGAGCATCAATGCGTCCGTCCCATCCAAAACAGAGTTGGCCACGTCCGTGGCCTCGGCCCTGGTGGGCCTCGGGTGCTCCCTCATGGACTCGAGCATCTGGGTTGCGGTTATTACGAGCTTACTACTTTCATTGGCTTTCCTGATGAGGTTTTTCTGTATGACGGGGACCTCCTGGGGTGCCACCTCCACGCCCAGGTCCCCCCGTGCCACCATTATCCCATCGGCCGAATCCAGAATACTATCTATGTTCTTCAGGGCCTCCGGCTTCTCTACCTTCGCTATGACCGGGATGTTCGCGCCCTTTCGGCGCAAAAACTCCTTAACCCTTTCCACATCCTCGTGGCCCAGGACAAACGAGACGGCTACCGCGTCCACGCCTCTTTTCAGGCCGAACTCAAGGTCCCGGCGGTCCTTTTTGGTAAAGGGAGAAAGGGAGATGGCTGTATCCGGGAGGTTCACCCCCTTGTTGGCAGTAAGGTATCCGCCCTCTTTCACCGAGGCCAGGGCCGAACCCTTGCCGACCCGCTTTAACTTAAGCTCCATAAGCCCGTCGTCCAGAAGCACCCGGTGCCCTACTCTAAGGTCCTTGAGCAGGGCCGGATAGGATACGAAGAGCGTGTCTTCGGTGGAGACACCGGTTCCTGGCCTGAGCGAAACCTCCCTGCCCCTTTTAAGCCTTATGCTTCCCCCCTCCACCTCACCTATCCTTATCTTTATGCCCTGGAGGTCCTGGAGCACTGCTACGGGCTTTTTAAGCCGCCGGGCCTGCTCCCTTACGTGGCGGATGTACGTTGAGTGCTCCCGGTGGGTGCCGTGGGAGAAGTTGAGCCTCGCAACGTCCATACCCGCCTTCATAAGGGCTGCGAGCACCTTCGGGGAAGACGTCGCGGGCCCTATCGTGCAAACTATCTTCGCTCTTTTCATTGTGCAAGGTTCTTCTTTGTAAAAGTCGGCATGTCAAATACCATTCCATTATACCCGAAAAGGGTATCCGTGCAACCTTACCTCGACCCTAACGCATGGCGAGAACTTGCATCAATTGCGGCATTAGATATAATCGATACATGGAACAAAGAGAACTCCTTAAAGACATCTTCCGGGCATCCCTTGAGGCCGTAGACCCCTACGTGTCTGTAATGGACTTCGCTAAAGACATAAAAAGAGTCTCGTCAGAGGGTAGTTACCGAAGGCTCGTTGTGCTGGGTTTCGGCAAGGCCGCCTGCCCCATGGCAAAGGCCACAGAAGAGCTGTTCGAGGTTGAGAGGGGATTGGTAATAACCAAGTACGGCCACTGCCGGGAGCGCTACAGACCGAAGAAGATAGAGGTAAGGGAAGCGGCCCACCCGGTCCCCGACAAAAACGGTTTTGAGGCCACCCAGGAGATGATGGCCCTCGTTAAAAATCTCTCAGAAGACACCCTGGTGGTATGCCTTATCTCGGGCGGGGGCTCCGCCCTCCTGGTCTCCCCCATGGAGGGTATTACCCTTGATGAGAAAAGGCAGATAACGGAGCTTCTTTTGAGGGCCGGTGCAGACATACATGAGGTTAACACTGTAAGAAAACACATATCCTCGGTAAAGGGCGGGAGGCTTGCCGGGCTCCTCCATCCCGCAAGGGTAATAAGCCTCATGCTCTCTGATGTTATCGGCGACAACCCGGACGTCATAGCCTCCGGGCCCACCTCCCCGGACCCGTCCACATACGAGGACGCCCTCGGGGTATTGAAAAAATACGGCCTTACCCGCAAGGTGCCACAAGGCGTGCTTAAGGAACTCGAAAAAGGGGTAAAAGGCTCGGTGCCTGAAACCCCAAAGCACGGGGACAAGATATTCGATAACGTCGAAAACGTAATCATAGGGAGCAACCGAAAGGCCATGGAGGCGGGAAGGCGAAGGGCCGGGGAGCTGGGGTTTCGCGTGGAGACCCTGTCGATGGAGCTAACGGGCGAGGCGAGGGATGCCGGCAGGTGGCTTGCAGAGGAGGCCCTGAAGACCCGAGAAAGGAACCCGGGGCAAAGGCTTGTGCTTCTTTCCGGCGGCGAGACCACCGTAACTGTAAGGGGTAGCGGCAGGGGGGGTAGGAACACCGAGCTTGCACTCTCGTTCGCAATGGCCATCGAAGGGGTTGAAAAGATAACTTTACTTTCGGCGGGCACCGACGGTACCGACGGCGCAACCGATGCTGCAGGAGCGGTTGTGGATGGGGCGTCAGTTGCCAGGGGCAGAAAACTGGGTCTTGACCCGCAGCACTGCCTTGCTGACAACGACTCTTACACATTCTTTAAAAAGACCGGCGACATACTCATAACCGGTCCGACAGGGACCAACGTCATGGACCTTCAAATGATGATAGTGGGGTGAGGGCGGCGGAAAAGTCCTTTTTTGAAACTTTTTTACAATGGCAGATAAGTCTGTATAGATATAACGCAAGGGAGGGGGGGAGGGGCCGGGCAACTGGGGGCGAGTGAGTAGTCATCCGGCCTCGCGAGTAAATACCTCCCTAAACCCCTTCGTGAATTTTGGTTGACCCTAAGAACCCGTCGTGCTAAAGTGTTATGTTTATTTAGCACCCACCGGTTGGTGTACTCTATGTAGTGGTTGGATCCTTTCCTCCTTTCAACTTCACTTAGAATAACCTTAATTATTCCGCCTGAACCGGCTAAGTTGTCTTAGAGAGTAAGAAACTTAGGTAGGCTGATGTAGGAGTTTTTTATGCATTTCGATGAACTCGGCCTTAGGGCCGAACTGCTTGGAGCTGTGCGCGCCGAGGGCTACACTGTGCCCACGCCCATCCAGGCAAAGGCAGTACCGGTTGTACTTGAGAGAAGAGACGTGCTGGCGGGGGCGCAGACCGGCACCGGCAAGACTGCGGCATTTGCGCTGCCAATCCTTGAACTGCTCTCCAGGGATAGAACAGTGAAGGGGAGAAAGGGCCGGTACCCGCGCGCGCTTGTGCTCACGCCTACCCGCGAACTTGCGGCACAGGTAGCCGAAAGCGTCGATACCTACGGCGCTAACCTGAGGCTTCGCTCCACGGTCGTCTATGGCGGTGTCGGCATAAACCCCCAGATAGACGCCTTAAGGCGCGGTATCGATATCCTCATAGCTACACCCGGAAGGCTCCTCGATCACGCAGGAAGGCCGACGGTGAACCTCTCGCGGGTGGAGATACTGGTTCTGGACGAGGCCGACCGCATGTTGGATATGGGCTTCATACACGACATCCGCAGGGTGTTGAAGCTGCTTCCACGAAAACGCCAGAACCTTCTTTTTTCCGCCACCTATACGGACGAGGTCAAGGGCCTGGCCGACGGGTTGCTCCACTCACCGGAGCTCATCGAGGTGGCCGGGAGCAATACGGCGGCAGAGCTTGTGACCCAGGTGGTCCACCCGGTGGGGCGCACCCGTAAGCGCGAACTGCTCTCCCACCTTCTAAGGGAGGGCGACTGGAGCCAGGTTCTCGTCTTTACCAAGACAAAACACGGGGCTAACAAGCTGGAAAAGCAGCTTAAGACCGACGGCATCAGCGCCACGGCCATCCACGGCAACAAGAGCCAGGCTGCGCGCACCCGTGCCCTCGCCGATTTTAAAAGTGGCAAGGTAAGGACCCTTGTTGCCACCGACGTTGCCTCCCGTGGTCTGGACATCGACCGGCTCCCCCACGTGGTCAATTACGACCTGCCCAATGTTGCAGGGGATTACATCCACCGTATCGGCCGCACCGGCAGGGCCGGGTCAGAGGGGGTCGCGTTGTCGCTTGTCTGTGCCGAGGAGAGAGGGCTGCTCAGCAATATCCACCGGCTCCTTGGCCGCAAGATCCGGACCGAAGAGATTTCGGGATTCAAGCAGGAAGCCACCCCGGCGCGGGAACACAAAGCAAGGCAGCAGCCGGGGAAGGACAGCTACGGCCGCCGCGACAGGCCGGGAGGCCTTACGCGTCGTCCGGCAAAGAAGGGGCGGGGGGGCGCGAGTAGTGGGAAGAGGGGCGGCAGGGGCGAGGGGCGAAGGGCATAGCCCTTGATCCATTCTCAGGAGAAAAGATGAAGAGAGCCGATATAAGAAATATCGCCATCATCGCGCACGTCGACCACGGCAAGACCACGCTCGTAGACGGCATGCTGCACCAGGCCGGGATATTTCGCGCCAATCAAGAGGTGCGAGAACGCGTGATGGACTCCATAGACCTTGAGCGTGAGCGCGGAATTACGATAATGGCCAAGAATACCGCGGTGGACTACAATGGGCTAAAGATAAATATCATAGATACCCCCGGACACGCCGACTTCGGCGGGGAGGTCGAGCGCACGCTAAAGATGGTAGACGGGGTGCTCCTGCTCGTTGACTCAAGCGAAGGCCCACTCCCGCAGACACGCTTCGTGCTGAAAAA
>JAUVFY010000235.1 GCA_030594025.1 Deltaproteobacteria bacterium
ACCTGTGGAACCCTTATCATCCTATTTACTCTTACTGTGGGCTTTCTATCTCTTCGTATATATCTTGCTTTTATGTCCTACCTCCCCCTAACGGTTTGTTCTCTTTTTCGATGAGCCTTATGAATTCATCGGGCCCCATAACGGGCATGGTCCCGGCCTCCCTCGAGCGAGGGGCGACGAGTCCCTCTTCCTGTTCCTTGTCCCCGATGACAACCATGTACGGGATCTTGTTTAAACGCGCCTCCCTTATCTTGAACCCCAGCTTTTCGTTCCTCGTATCGCACTCCGCCCTGAACCCGGCGTCTTTGAACTTCTCGAGGAGGTCCCCGGCATACATATCGTTCCTGTCCGTAACGGTCAGTATTATGACCTGCACAGGGGCCAGCCAAAGGGGAAAGGCCCCCCCATAATGCTCCACGAGGCAGCCGAAGAACCTCTCGAGTGAGCCCATAAGGGCCCTGTGGACCAGGATGGGACGGGCGGCCGTGCCCTTTTCGTCCCTGTACGTGAGGTCGAACCTCTCGGGTAGGTTAAAATCCACCTGAACGGTCGAGCACTGCCAGGCCCTGCCGAGTACATCCTTTATCTTTATGTCTATCTTCGGGCCGTAAAAGACACCCTCGCCCGGGTCTACCGTGTATGCGAGGCCCTCGTCGGCCAGGGCGTCCTTGAGGGCACCCTCGGCCCTTTCCCAGTTCTCGAGCTCGCCTACGTACTTGTCCGGCCTCGTAGACAAGTATACATCGAATTCATTAAAACCGAAACTCTTCAAGATGTAAAGTGTAAATTTAAGAACATGTTTTATCTCTTCCGTGAGCTTTTCCGGGCTGACCAGTATGTGGGCATCGTCCTGGGTGAAACCCCTCACCCTGAGGAGCCCGTGAAGAACACCGGAGCGCTCGTAGCGGTAGACGGTCCCGAGTTCCGCAAACCTTATCGGTAGATCGCGGTAACTCCTCAGCCTGTTCTTATAGATGCTGATGTGGAAGGGGCAGTTCATGGGTTTTACTATGTAGTCCTGCCCTTCGACCTCCATGGGGCTGTACAGGCTCTCCCTGTAAAATTCCCAGTGTCCGCTCGTCTTCCAGAGCTCGAGCTTTGCCACGTGGGGTGTGTATATTATGGAGTAGCCGTGTCTTCTGTGCTCGGCCCTCCAGAAGTCCTCTATTACCCCCCTCACGACGGAACCCCTGGGGTGCCAGAGTATTAGTCCAGCGCCTATTTCCTCGTCAACGCTGTAAAGGTCGAGTTCCCTGCCCAGCTTCCGGTGGTCTCTTTTTTTCGCCTCCTCGATTCTTTTGAGGTGCTCTTCGAGCGCCTTTTTGGCTGGGAAAGAGGTCCCGTATATCCTCTGGAGCATCTTGTTTTTCTCGTCACCCCTCCAGTAGGCACCTGCGATGCCTGTGAGCTTGAAGGCCTTTACGTACCCGGTACTCGGAAGATGGGGCCCCCGGCAGAGGTCAACGAACTCTGCCTGCCTGTAAACGGAGACCCTGTCCTCTGGTATCTCCTTTATAAGCTCCTTTTTGTACCCGTTACCCGCGAAGAGCTCGAGGGCCTGGCCCTTTGAAATCTCCTCGCGCGCGATCGGGTAATCCTTTTTGATTATCTCCTGCATCTTCTTTTCTATGGCCTCGAGGTCTTCCGGGGTGAAGGGACTCGGGGAGTCGAAGTCATAGTAAAAGCCGTCCTCGATTGTGGGGCCTATCGTGGGCAGGGCGTCTTTGAAAAGCTCCACGACCGCCTGTGCCATTACATGGGCCGTCGTGTGACGGTATACATCGAGCCCCTCTTTCGAGTCCAGGGGAACTGGCTCGACCCTTACGGCCTTGCCCGGGTCCTTTATGCGCACCCCCAAGTCGATCGCCGTGCCGTCCACCTTACAGGCAGCGGAGCTTTTAGCCGCCCTCCTGTCAAGGGCCTTGAGGGCCTCGAGGGCCGTCACACCGTCAGGAAGTGTTTTTTCCGCGCCGTTAAATATTACTTTCATAAAGTGTCTTCAGGGCTGACGCCATGTATCTTTGTGTATCTTACAGACCGTCCGTTCCTTAAATTGAAAAAAAAGTAAAAAGGCATCATCCCCGACGTAAGGCATAGGGGCCTTAAAAAAGCCCTGTGAAGGATGATACCTTCTTTAAAAAATGGTAGGCACGGGCGGTTTCGAACCGCCGACTTCTACCGTGTCAAGG
>JAUVFY010000259.1 GCA_030594025.1 Deltaproteobacteria bacterium
TCGTCCCTGTGCGTCCCGGCCCAGTAAATACGGGCGCAGCCCGGGCAGGTGAGAAAACGTTTCTGCGTTTTGAAGACATAGGCTGGGACCTTTTTTTCAACCGTCCTCCGGCCGATCTCCTCGAGCGGTATGTTACACCTAAGGCACCGCGTAAGAAACCTGCCCGGGTCCATCCCGTAGACCTAAAGGACCTGGCGCAGCTGGTCTATCAGGTGGTCGCTCTCGATAAAAAGGTAATTGTCTCTGACCAACCTCCTGAGTATAAGCAGCGTGTCCCTCGTGAGTATGGTTCTCCGCTCCTCCGAGGCCCTCTTTACGAGCAGGGCGTCCTCTATTGCCCTCTCGTAGGCCACGTCGTACCCGATGACCCTCATCCAGAGGGCGAGCTTGCCGAGCATCGAGTCGGCAAAGAATTTTTTAATCGTCTTTTGAGACCCCCCTGGCTTGTGCGATTGCCCTTGCATAAAAGTAAAAAAATAAAAAAAAGTAAAATCCATCACACGGGGATGCCGTAAAAACACCTCATCCCGGAATACATGCGGTCATAAAAGCCCCAGAACCCCCACGCGATCCCAGTTTGCGCTGAGGGCCTTCCATTCGCCGTCTTCCTTTCTGAATACGACGCTGAACCTGTAACCCGAGGCCTCCTCGGGTATGATGTCCTCGACCTTCTCAATCTCCCTGCCCCTTACGAGGAAGAGCTTCGCATCGACGAGGGCCTTTTCCCCCTGGACCTCCACTTCCACCCCGCGTACGAATACGCCCACCTTCTCGGTCCTGAAGAACTGGTAGAATATCATCCCCTTGAGGCCCTTGTAGTCGTTTCCGCTTTCGTCGTTATAGTCCCTGGAGACGTGCTTCATGATGCCTTTTAAGTCCTTGACGCGGGCCGACTCTGCGACGTCCTGGACAATCTCACGGATTCTATCCTCCTCGCTCTCGCCCTTTGAACAGGCCCACAAGAGAAAAGGCAGAGATAGGGCCAGCGCGAGGGCCGGAAATCTTCCCCTTTCGGTCCGGGTCATGCAAAGTACCCCGCTATCCTGTACATATCCATGTCAACGGTCTTTGTCTCGCGTGTGGCCTCCTCCAGGGAGACGTCCACTATTTTATTGCCCTGCAGGGCGACCATCCTTCCGAACTTGCCCTCCTCGATGAGCTCCACGGCCCTCACCCCGTAACGTGTGGCGAGTATCCTGTCGTACGAGGTGGGCGAGCCCCCCCTCTGAAGGTGCCCGAGCACAACGTGCCTGGTCTCAGCCCCGCACATCTTCTCGAGCTCATTTGCCAGGAACTCGCCCACCCCTCCGAGCCTTGCGTGTCCGAAGGCGTCGAGCTCCTTTTCCCTGGTTATGATACCGCCCACTTCTTTCGGGTACGCGCCCTCGGCGGCCACTATGATGGAGAAGTTCTTGCCGGCGTTCCTTCTCCTGTTCACCACCGCGCATACCTCTACCATGTCAAAGGGTTTTTCAGGGATGAGTATAATGTCCGCCCCGCCGGCGATGCCCCCGTAGACGGCGATCCAGCCCGCGTGCCTGCCCATGACCTCAACGACCATCACGCGGTGGTGCGCCTCGGTCGTCGAGTGGAGCCTGTCGAGCGCCTCGCATACGATGCTCACGGCGGTGTCGAAGCCGAAGGTGAAGTCCGTGCCTGAAAGGTCGTTGTCTATGGTCTTGGGCACCCCGATCGTCTTTATCCCTTTTTCGAAGAGCCTGGCGGCGACTCTGAGTGTGTCGTCGCCCCCTATGCACACGAGGCACTCGAGGCCCTGCTTGCCGATGTTTTCAATCA
>JAUVFY010000209.1 GCA_030594025.1 Deltaproteobacteria bacterium
CGGCCCTGAAAGGCGAGTAACCGTTTTTTGCGAGAAACGAGACGTCGCGTGCGAGCGTGGGGGGGCTGCAAGAGACATATATTATCTTTTCCGGCCCGAGCCCCACAAGCCTCCTCATAACTTCCATTCCGCCGCCCCTGGGAGGGTCTAATACTACCACATGAATGCCCTGTTTTTCAAGGTTTTTAGCCTTGGAAGCGCTTTCACGGAAGAAACTGACGGAACTCAGATTGTTTAATGCCGCGTTCTCCTTCGCGTTTTTAATGGCTGTCGGATTCGAGTCCAACCCGATGGTATGGCCGGCACCGGCGCTGAGGGGGAGCGTTAAGTTTCCTGCACCACAGAAAAGGTCCATAACCACCCCGCCGGTGGCTTCAGGGGCCGCTATATCCGCAATCTCCCCCATCTCCCCTATCTCAATGACCCTTTCCACGAGGTTTTCGTTCTGAAGCAGGTTTGCCTGTGTGAAAACGCTTATGTCCGCACCGATAGTGAGCGTACTAACAGTGTAAAAGAGCCGCGTCTCGCCCTCTTTAATGACCCTCTTTCCAGTTCCCCCCTTTCCCCCCTTTCCCCCTTTTTTCGGGTCCGTAAGCCATACCTCGAAGCCTTTAAGCCAGGGGACCGTTTTGAGCTCTCCCTGCCAGTCGAATCGGGAAAGCTTTTTTATGTGCAGCGCGCAGACGGCCGTATTATTTTCCCGGTCCACGCCTATCTCAAGGGTATGGAGCCCCGTATCCACCCCTGAAAGTAGGGTTTTAACGGCCCTGAAGGTATCGTTTACAAGGGGGTCGAGAAGGGGGCATCCCTCGATATCAACTACCCTGTGCGACCTGGCCCCGAAAAAACCCCACGCCGTTCCGTTTACGTGGAAGCGCGCCCTCGAACGGTAGTTGAACTTCAAGGGGGACCCCACGGGCGGGTCGAACGAAGGCAGCTCGATTCTGCCTATCCTTCTGAGCGTCTCTTCGAAGATGATTTGCTTCCATTTGAGCTGCTCTGTAGAGTTTATATGCTGCCACTGGCAACCCCCGCACACCCCGAATACCTTGCAAGGGGGCTCACGGCGGACCCGGGAGGGTTTTAACGTATCCACAAGGGTGGCTTCACAGAACCCCTTCTTATCTGAAGTTACCTCAACGACCGCCTCGTCGCCCGGTGCGGTATAGGGCACGAAGACGACCTTGCCGTCGATTTTTCCCACACCGGCGCCCCTGTAGGCGAGTGCGGTTATCTCTACCGTGTAACGCATGTTAAAGAAGTGTACTTATAAAGGGGTGAAAGGCATCATTGAAGGGCATCAGCAAAAGGCGGGCAAGGGCGGGCGTTATTTTATCTTAAAAAGCCTCTTTATCTTGTCCACCGCCTCGGTGGCCGCCCCACCGTACTCGTCGGCGCCAATGCTTTTTGCGTACTCCGGGGTCACGACGGCCCCGCCCACGACGGTCTTCGCCCTTACGCCACGGGCCTCGAGTTTCTTCAGCACCTTCTCCATCTCCGTCACGGTAGTCGTCATAAGGGCCGATAAACCCACCACGTCCACATCATGGCTCAGGGCCTCTTCCACGATCTTTTCTGCGGGCACGTTTTTTCCGAGGTCTATTACCTCGAAGCCGTAGTTTTCAAGCAGCGTTGTGACGATGTTCTTTCCTATATCGTGTATGTCCCCCTCAACGGTCGCTATGAGGATTTTTCCCTTAACGGGTCCTTTTCTGCCCTTGAGTTCCTTTTTGAGCCTGTTAAAACCCTTCTTCATGGTGTCCGCGGAGAGTATAACCTGGGGGAGGTAGTATTTGTTGCATGCGAATAGCCTTCCCACCTCGTCGAGCCCGGGTATGAGCCCCTCGTTACTTACCTCGATGGGGTCGAGACCCTCGGCGAGGGCCTGTTCGACGAGACCTACGATATTCTCCTCGTCACCCTCGACGACCGCCTTTGCGAGTTTTTCTCTTATACCTTCAGGTTTTTCTTCCGCTTTTTTGGGTTTTTTTACCGGCTTTTCCAGGGCCTTTCCGAACCTCTTTATGTAGCTATCAGCCCTCGGGTCCCTGTTAACGAGTACCAGGGCCGCGTGGTAGGCATCCATCATGGTCTCGTCCCTGGGGTTTATTATCGCCGAATCGAGCCCCGCTGCAAGGGCCATGGAAAGGAAATGCGAGTTTATCGCGGTCCTCGAAGGTAGCCCGAAGGAGATGTTCGACACCCCCACGATGGTCGTAAGCCCCAGCTTTTCCTTCATAAGCCTTACGGCCCGAAGCGTTTCAATGGCGCTCTCCGGCGCGGAGCTTACGGTCATGGCGAGGCAGTCTATTACAAGGTCCTGCTTTTTTATGCCCAGCTCGAGCGCCCTTTTTAGGATCTTTTCCGCTACCTCGAGCCTCCCTTCGGCCCCCTCGGGTATACCCCTGTCGTCGAGGGTAAGGCAGATGACGGCGGCCCCGTATTTTTTTGCAAGGGGGAGTATTGTATCGAGTTTTTTCTTTTCGCCGCTTAGGGAGTTTATGAGCGGTTTACCGTCCGCTGCCTTGAG
>JAUVFY010000079.1 GCA_030594025.1 Deltaproteobacteria bacterium
GCCCTATGCGAAGATAGTCCACATAGACATAGACCCCACGTCCATAAGCAAGAACGTCGAGGTCGACGTCCCCATAGTGGGTGATGTCAAGTGGGTTCTGAAGGACATTTTGAAGATGGTCCCCGGGGCGGCGGAGCTGAAGGAATTTAAGAAGAACCTCAAAGGGTGGCACAAGCAGCTCCGCGAGTGGAACCGTACGCACAAGCTCACTTACAGGCAGGAAATGAAGGGCATGATATCGCCCCAGTACGTCATAGCCAAGCTCTACGAGGCCACAAAGGGGAACGCCATAGTAACGACCGAGGTCGGGCAGAACCAGATGTGGGCCGCACAGTTTTTCAGCTTCAAAAAGCCCCGCACCTTTTTAACCTCCGGTGGGCTGGGCACGATGGGCTACGGCTTCCCCGCGGCCATAGGAGCGCAGGTGGCGTTGCCCAAAAAGACCGTCATAGACATAGCCGGGGACGGCTCCATACAGATGAACATACAGGAGATGCTTACCGCGGTCGAGCAGAAGCTCCCGGTCAAGGTCGCCATACTCAACAACTCCTACCTCGGCATGGTCAGGCAGTGGCAGGAGTTCTTCTACGAGAAAAGGTACTCCCATTCCAACATCGCAGCACCTGACTTCGTAAAGCTCGCCGAGGCATACGGCGGGGTGGGCTTGAGGGCCAGGACCCCGAAGGAGGTCGTCCCGGTCATAAAGGAGGCCATGAAGGTAAAGGACAGGCCCGTTCTGATGGACTTTATCGTCAACCCCGAGGAGTCTGTTTACCCGATGGTCCCGGCCGGGCAGCCTTTAAATAAGATGCTGCTCGTATAGAAACCCGTTATGCGTGTGCGTGATGCGTTGTGCGTTTTTCTCGCATCACGTATTAAGCATAACGCACGACCAGAACGGAGTGTTATATGCGACATACAATTTCTGTCCTTGTAGCTAACGAGTTCGGGGTGCTCTCGAGGATCTCGGGGCTGTTTTCTGGCCGGGGCTTCAACATAGAGAGCCTCTGTGTGGCCGAGACCCTTGACCCGAAGCTCTCCAGGATGACCATCATCACCACCGGAGACGACAGGGTCATCGAGCAGATAACGAAGCAGCTCAACAAGCTCGTGAGCGTGCTGAAGGTCCATGACTTCACCGGCGAGGAGTTCATAAACAGGGAGCTCGTCCTCATAAAGGTCCAGGTCACCCACGAGTGCAGGGCGGAGATACTGGGTATAGTGGAGATCTTCCGGGCCAAGGTGATTGACGTGAGCCCGAAGAGCTACACCATAGAGATAACGGGCGACGAGGAGAAGATAAGGGCCATGACCGAACTATTAAGGCCCTTCGGCATAAAGGAGATAGTGAGGACCGGCAGGATCGCCATGCCCCGGACCCCGAAGAGCAAGTGATAAGGCGAACGAGTTTTTTGAATTGAATATTGAGGAGGGTTGATGAAGGTCTTCTACGACAAGGACGCAAACCTCGAGATGATAAGGCAGAAAAATATCGCCGTCGTCGGTTACGGAAGCCAGGGCCATGCCCATGCGCAGAATCTGAAGGAGAGCGGCGTAAGCGTGGCCGTAGGTCTGAGGAAGGGTAGCGCATCGTGGGAAAAGGCCGAGTCCTCGGGCCTTGAGGTAAAGGAAGTTGCCATGGCCGTAAAGGGCGCAGACGTTGTGATGGTTCTCATCCCGGACGAGCTCCAGGGCGATGTGTACCGTACGGAGATAGGGCCCAACCTCAAAGGGGGCGCCTACCTGGCCTTTGCACACGGCTTCAACATTCACTTCGGCCAGATAGTTCCGGAAAAGAATGTGAACGTTTTCATGGTCGCTCCCAAGGGGCCGGGTCACCTTGTAAGACACGAGTATACCAGGGGAGGGGGGGTGCCGTGCCTTGTGGCGGTCCACCAGGACCCCTCCGGCGACACTCTCGACGTCGCCCTTGCCTATGCGAGCGCCATAGGCGGCGGCAGGGCCGGCACTATCGAGACGACATTCGCCGACGAGACGGAAACGGACCTTTTCGGGGAACAGGCGGTCCTGTGCGGCGGGGTTACGGCGCTCATTACGGCGGGCTACGAAACGCTCGTTGAGGCCGGGTACCCCGAGGAGATGGCCTACTTCGAGTGCCTGCACGAGATGAAGCTCATAGTGGACCTCATATACGAGGGCGGCATATCGACAATGAGGTACTCGATAAGCAATACCGCACAGTACGGCGACCTTACAAGGGGCCCCAGGATAATAACCGATGAGACCAGGAAAGAGATGAGAAGGATCCTTGCCGAGATCCGAAGCGGCTCGTTTGCAAAGGAATGGATTGATGAGAACAGGTCCGGAAAGCCTGTTTTCGATTCTCTTACAACCAAGGGCGAGGAGCACCCGATAGAGAGGGTGGGTGCCAAGCTAAGGGCCATGATGCCGTGGCTTAAAAAGGGAAAACTCGTAGACAGGGGGAAGAATTAATAAAACCGTGATGCGTGTGCGTGATGCGTCATACGTATTAAAAGTTTTTTAGTTTTCACGCATCACGTATAACGTATACGTATAACGGTATTTTATGCACATTCCGGTGGCCAGGGAAGGCTACCGCTTGCTCCTTGCGGCGGTAGCCGTTACGGCAATCATATGGTTCATATTCGGCGGGTGGCCTTTTTTAGTTCTTCTCGGGGTCACGGCGTTCCTCGTATCTTTTTTCAGGGACCCCGAAAGGGATATCCCCGAAGACCCGGACTCCATAGTAAGCCCGGCCGACGGCAGGGTGATAAAGGTCGAGCGTGTAATTGAAGAGAGTTTTGGTGAGGACGAGGCGCTAAAGGTAAGCGTCTTCATGAATGTCTTTAACGTCCACGTAAACAGGGCCCCGGTGGCTGGCCGTGTGGAGAAGATAGTTTACAGGCCGGGCAGTTTTTTTTCAGCGGATCTCGACAAGGCCTCTATCTATAACGAACGGAACACCCTTTTTATCGAGGCGGTGAAGGGCAGGGTCGTCGCGACCCAGATAGCGGGCCTTGTAGCAAGGAGGATAGTCTGCCGGGTGAGCGAGGGAATGGAGATTGAAAGGGGCGAAAGGATAGGGATGATAATGTTCGGCTCGAGGGTCGACCTATTTCTACCGAAGAAATCGAGAATTACCGTCAAGGTCGGCGACAGGGTAAAGGCGGGCAGTTCGATCCTCGGCTACTTCTAAGGGGGAACGGGAATGATAGATAACGAACTTGAAGAGAAAGGCAAGCGGGGCAAAAAGAAGATAAAGAAGGGCGTATACCTTTTGCCTAATTTGCTGACCTCGGCGAGCCTGTTCGGAGGTTTTTATTCGATAGTCGCTTCGCTGGACGGAAAGTACGAGATAGCCGCAATCGCCATACTCATCGCGGCCCTTTTCGACGGCATAGACGGAAGGATAGCGAGGATTACGGGCACATCGAGCAAGTTCGGCATGGAGTACGACTCTCTATCGGACCTCGTGAGCTTCGGGCTCGCCCCGGGGGTTTTGATATTCACCTGGGCGCTTAGGCCCTTTGGCAGGTACGGGTGGCTGGCCGCCTTCCTTTACGTCGTCTGCTCGGCGTTGAGGCTCGCGCGTTTCAACGTGCAGGTCTCGACCATTGAGAGCAAGCGCTTTAACGGGCTTCCGGTGCCCGCGGCGGCCACGGCCGTGGCCTCGACGGTTTTGCTTTTCTTCTATCTCGGCCAGGTGTACGCGTCAAAGCACGTAACGGTCCTTGTACTCGTGTACCTCCTTGCGCTTCTTATGGTGAGTAACGTTAAGTACTACAGCTTCAGGGAGCTTTCCCTTTCCAGGAGGATGCCCTTCAGGCTACTCGTGGGGTTGATACTCCTGCTTATAGTCATAGCCGCCGAGCCGCAGATGATGATATTCATGCTTGCCCTGGGCTATGTAATGTCCGGACCCGTTACAATGGCCTATGAGAGGAGGAAAAAACTCTCCCACGCCTCTACGAGGCACGAGCAAAAGGTCGCAAGGGAGACCGGCTATCACAAGTAAAAGAATTAAGCAAAAAAAAGTAAAAAAATTATGAGCGATAAGGTAAAGATATTCGACACCACCTTGAGGGACGGCGAGCAGTCCCCGGGCGCCTCCATGAACGTGGAGGAGAAGATAATCGTTGCGAGGCAGCTCGCAAAGCTCGGAGTGGACATTATAGAGGCGGGCTTCGCTATAAGCTCTCCCGGGGACTTCGAAGCGGTAAGGCGTATCGGCCAAGAGATAGAGGGCCCCACTATATGCTCGCTTTCAAGGGCAAAGCCCGAGGACATAGACTGCTCGTGGGAGGCCTTGAAGGGCTCCCCCAGGCCCAGGATACATACCTTCATATCCACCTCGGACATACACTTAAAGCACCAGTTCAGGATGACCAGGGAAGAGGCCCTGAAGAGGGCCGTTGAGATGGTCGAGAGGGCCAGGGGTTACGTCGAGGACGTGGAGTTCTCCCCCATGGACGCTTCCCGCTCCGAGGAAGCCTACCTCTACGAGGTCCTCGAGGCGGTTATAGATGCCGGGGCAACGACCGTTAACATACCCGACACCGTGGGCTATGCGCTGCCCGAGCGGTTCGGCGCCCTCATAAAGGGGATAAAAGACAACGTCCCTAACATAGAAAAGGCCGTAATCTCTGTACACTGCCACAACGACCTCGGGCTTGCCGTGGCCAACTCGCTCTTTGCCGTTATGAACGGCGCCCGGCAGGTCGAGTGCACGATAAACGGCATAGGCGAGAGGGCCGGCAACGCCTCTCTGGAGGAGATAGTTATGATCCTCAAGACGAGAAAGGACCTTCTGGGCCTCGATACCTCGGTCGTAACAGAGCAGATTTACCCGACGAGCCGCCTCGTTTCGAGCATCACCGGGATGATGGTCCAGCCCAACAAGGCCGTTATAGGCGACAACGCGTTTGCCCACGAGTCCGGCATACACCAGGACGGGCTCTTGAAGGAGAAGACCACCTACGAGATAATGAGGCCCGAATCGGTGGGCATAACGCAGTCCACCCTTGTCCTCGGAAAACACTCCGGCCGCCACGCCTTCAGAATCCGTCTCCACGAGCTCGGCTACGACCTCGCCCCGGAAGACCTTAACAAGGCATTTATAAGATTTAAGGAACTGGCCGACAAGAAAAAGGAGGTCTTTGACGAGGACATAGAGGCCATCGTGCAGGACGAGGTCTTGAGGTTCGAGATGCCCGACAGGTTCAAACTCCTGAGCCTGAACGTAAAGAGCGGGACCGAGACACAGCCCACCGCTGAGGTGGAAATGGAGGTGGACGGCACGCCCGTAAAAGATACGGGCCTTGGCGACGGCCCGGTGGACGCCGCCTTCAAGACCATAACGAAGATAACGGGAACGAAGAGTGTTCTCTTGAGGTACTCGGTTAACGCCATAACCGGGGGCACCGACGCCCTCGGCGAGGTAACCTGCAGGCTCGAAGAGGGCGAGCACATAGTGCTCGGCCAGGGCGCCCATACCGACATCATCGTTGCGAGCGCAAAGGCGTACATAAACGCTTTGAACAGGCTCGAGTACAAGAAGAAGGTAAAGCGTGAGAGGCTCGTATGAGGCCGGCGGCAGTGAAGGTAAAAAATGCGTTGAACAGGCTCGAATACAAAAAGAAGGTCAAGCGTGAGAGGCTCGTATGAGGCCGGCAGCAGTGAAGGTAAAAAACGCATTAAACCGGCTCGAATACAAAAAGAAGATAAAGAGGGAAAGGCTCGTATGAGTCTTGTCCGGGCATAGAGCGATGGGGGAAGGGGACTCATATGAGGCCGATGACGATAACCGAGAAGATACTCGCAAGGCACGCGGGGCTTAAGGAGGTCTCCCCCGGGGAGCTCATAAACGCCAGGGTGGACATAGCCCTGGGTAACGACATCACAGCCCCGATAGCCATCGATGCCTTCAGGAAGGCCCGCGCCAGGAAGGTCTTCAACAGGAACAGGGTCGTACTCGTACCCGACCACTTCACCCCCAATAAAGACATAAAGAGCGCGACCCAGTCGAAGATATTGAAGGAGTTCGCCATAGAGCAGAGACTCACGCACTATTACGAGGGCGGGGAGGTGGGTGTGGAGCATGCGCTTTTGCCTGAAAAGGGTGTGGTCGTGCCCGGGGACCTCGTTATAGGAGCGGACTCCCATACCTGCACCTACGGAGCGCTCGGCGCGTTTGCCACCGGGGTGGGCTCGACGGACCTCGCCGCCGCGATGATAACAGGGGAGCTCTGGTTCAAGGTCCCTTCGACGATAAAGTTCGTCTTCCGTGGAAGGCTCAAAATGTCGATTATTGACAGAGTTGTTCGGCCGTACTCCCGGCTTTTAGCGGGAACAATTTCACCCCCCAAAATCTGACAGCC
>JAUVFY010000014.1 GCA_030594025.1 Deltaproteobacteria bacterium
TACGAAGGGCTGGGCGTTTTTTATGTGTGAATCGCCTGTGGTGGAGTACCTCACATGCCCTATGGCCGAACGGCCGGGAAGGCTGTCAAGTTCCTCCTGGCTGAAGACATCGGCCACAAGGCCCATTGCTTTGTACGAGTGGAGCATGACGGAGTCAGATGAGACTATCCCAGCGCTCTCCTGGCCCCTGTGCTGGAGTCCGTGCAGTCCAAGATATGTTATATTCGATGCCTCCGGGTGGTTGTAGACCCCGAAGACACCGCATTCGTCTTTATACTTGTCGAACATAGCTCTTAAAGCCTTTCCTGCAACCTGAAAAAGGTCTCTCTCCAGGCCCCCTCCATCTCTGTTAAAGAAAGCTCTATAAGACCGTTTATCCTGAGGCTCCCTCCCCCCACGCGGCCTATGACCGTAAAGGGGGCGCCAGATGAGTCGGCTGTCTTTTTAACTATGTCGAGGTTTTTTTCGCTGAAACTTATAACTATCCTCGACTGGGTCTCTCCGAAGAGTACCGCGGCGGGACTCATCCCATTAAGCTCGAGCTCAACCGAGGCCCCTATCGGGGCTGTTCGTGAAAGACAACACTCCGCGAGGGCCACCGCGAGCCCCCCTTCGGATACGTCATGTGCAGATTTTATTATACCAGCTTTTATGGCCTTTAAACAAGCCCCTTGTACGTTCTTTTCCTTTTCGAGGTCTATCGCCGGAGGGCGCCCCCTGTCGATACCGTGTAAGGCTTTGAGATATTCGCTTCCGCCGATCTCTTCGAGGTTCTCGCCCACAAGGGCTATCATGTCGCCCTCGTCCTTGAACCACTGGTCTGTGTGCTTTTCAAGGTCCTCGATAAGCCCCACCATACCCACGGTCGGTGTGGGGTAGATTGCGTTTCCTGAGGTCTCGTTATAGAAGCTCACGTTCCCGCCAACAACAGGGGTGCCGAGGGCCGTGCATGCTTTGCTCATCCCCAGTATGGCCTCCCTGAACTGCCACATCACCTCGGGCCTTTCGGGGCTCCCGAAGTTCAAGCAGTCGGTAACGGCCAGGGGCATGGCACCTGAGGCCACGAGGTTCCGGGCCGCTTCGGCCACCGCTATGGCCCCTCCTGTAAAGGGGTCGAGGTAACAATAACGGGAATTGCAGTCAACTGTCACGGCCAGGGCCTTTTTCGTCCCCTTAACCCTCACCACCGCGGCATCGGAGCCCGGTGGGACGACGGTATCTGTCCTCACCATGTGGTCGTACTGGCGGTAAACCCACTCCTTGCTCGAGATATTTACAGACGAGAGAAGCTTAACTAAAACCTCGTTATAGTCGCCAGGCTCTTCTATCTTATCCGTATCGAGCCTTGTAACCTCGTCCTGCCATTCGGGTCTTTTAATGGGCCTTTCATATACCGGGACCTCCTCGGTAAGGGAGGCCACCGGTATCTCCGCTACGAGGCTACTTCCGTCCTTAACCCTTATGGTCCCGGTATCAGTAACGCGGCCTATAATACGGGCCTCGAGATCCCATTTGTGGAATATTTTCATTACGGCTTCCTCGGTACCCTTTTTAACCACGAGAAGCATCCTTTCCTGCGACTCAGAGAGCATAACCTCGTAGGGCGTCATGCCCCCCTCCCGCCTGGGCACAAGGCTTACGTCTATCTCTATGCCCGAGCCTCCCCTTGAGGCCATCTCAACGCTCGAGGAGGTGAGCCCCGCTGCACCCATGTCCTGTATGCCAACGACATGGTCAGTTTTAAAGACCTCGAGGCAGGCCTCGAGCAGAAGCTTCTCTGTAAAGGGGTCCCCGACCTGAACCGTAGGGCGCCTCTCCTCGCCCCCTTCGCCGAAAACATCGCTTGCCATCGTGGCGCCGTGTATGCCGTCGCGACCGGTCTTTGAGCCCACGTATATCACTGGATTTCCCTCCCCTGCGGCCCTCCCCCTGAATATTTTCTCTTGCTTCACGATGCCCACGGTCATGGCGTTCACAAGGCAGTTTCCGTCGTAGGACTCATGGAAGTACACCTCCCCCCCCACAGTGGGCACCCCGATACAGTTACCGTACCCGGCGATACCACTAACGACCCCTTCAAGCAGGTACCTGGTCCTGGGGTTTTCGATTGAACCGAAACGCAGTGAGTTAAGCGTGGCCACCGGGCGTGCACCCATTGTGAATACATCCCTCAAGATCCCTCCCACTCCCGTTGCCGCACCCTGGTATGGCTCTATGAAAGAGGGGTGGTTGTGGCTTTCCATCTTGAACGCCACGGCAAGGCCCCCTCCTATGTCCACTATGCCCGCGTTCTCGCCCGGGCCCTGAATGACATGCGGGCCTGCTGTGGGGAAGTTCTTAAGGTGTACTCGTGAGGACTTGTAAGAGCAGTGCTCGCTCCACATAACGGAAAATATCCCGAGCTCCACGATGTTCGGCTCCCGGCCGAGGATCGTGAGGATCTTTTTATATTCCTCCGCCGTTAGGCCGTGCTCTTTTATGACGTTATCCGTGATCTTCATTTTTTAATTTGAAAAATAATTCAAACCTGCAAAGTTGCGTTTTAAACGCGAGACGTGCCTATAAATAACCCGGAAGACAAAAAATAACAAGCTTTCATTTACTTCGTTCCCTTATAATCTCCCCCGCCTTCTTGAGTATCTCCTTTTCGTCCTCGTAAGAGGCCACTTTAATCGCCTCATCGAGCGGGAACCACCTGCAGTCCTCGACCTCCTCGTCATGAAAGGCCGTATCCCCTGTGGTATATTCCATGAGGAAAAAATACACTATTTTAAAATATCTTGTGGTCTTTTTATCATGTTTTTCCGAATAAAAATAATGTATATTATTGATTTTTTTGATTATTTTACCATCGAGACCCGTCTCCTCTTTTACCTCCCTGTGGGCTGTGGCCGCGATGTTCTCGCCCTTCTCAACGAGCCCCTTGGGAAGGCACCAGACCCTGGGCCCTCTACCCCAACCGCTCTTGACCGAGATGAGGGCGACATCAACGGCTTTACCCCTTCGGCGGAAGACCACCCCGCCAGAGGATAGCTGCCTTTCTGTCTTTATCTTTTTTGCCTTTTTCGTCTCCATGGGGTTTTTCCTTTTTCAGGCCATTATCCCCGCCAACCGTTTTTACTTTATTACCTTGGGACGTTTTAAATTCTGTATGTGTCTAATTTTAAGTTACGCGGTTATCCCTGCAAGCCTCGTCAACCCCTCCTCACGGGCCATCCTTACGGCCTCTTCGAATTCCGTACTCGTTATACGCCTTCCCATCGCCGGGTAGCGGGGGTTGTCGAAGGCCTTGTAGCAGGGCCTGTACTGGTCCATCATGTTAATGTAGGCGTTGGTGGAAATCTCCTTTGCTATGAACCTCATGACCTCCCTTGTGCCCGCAAGGCCCTCGGGTAAAACGAGGTGCCTTATTATAAGCCCCCTTTGGGCTATGCCGTGGCTGTCTGTTACGAGGTCCCCCACCTGGCGTTGCATCTCCTTTACGGCGGCCCGTGATATCTCCACATACCCCTTTGCGCGCGAAAGGCCACTTGCCACTTCGTTATCGCCGTATTTTATGTCAGGCATGTAGATATCGAATATCCCGTCGAGGAGTTTTATCGTCTCCAGGGCTTCGAAGCCCCCGCAGTTATAGACGAGGGGTACCTCGAGGCCCTCCTCTATGGCCCTGGGAAGGCTTCTAACTATCTGGGCGGCCTGGTGGGTAGGGGTCACGAAGTTTATATTATGGCATCCCCTTCGCTGTAGCTCTATCATCATGGAGGACGTCTCATTACAGGAGACCTCAGTGCCGTGGCCCAGGTGGCTTATGTCGTAGTTCTGACAGAAAGAACACCTGAGATTGCAATAAGTTAAAAATATGGTGCCGCTCCCGTAGCGGCCCACAAGGGGCGGCTCCTCGCCGAAATGCGGATTGTAACTCGAGACCATGGGAAGGCTTCCGACCCTGCAGACACCAAGCTCACCCTCGAACCTGTTTACGTGACAGTTCTGTGGACAGGTAACGCAGTCCTTGAGTATCCCGTCCAGGGCCTCTATCCTCTTCTGGAGCTCTCCGGTCTCGTAAAGCCTTATGTAACCCGGTCGAAATGGTTTCATAAGATGTGCTGGGGGGTGTTTCTCCTTAGAAGGCATAAAGCGGCAACATCAAGGTCGTTGAAATAGTTTTGCAAGGACGCAATCAGCTCTCTTTTTCCTTCTGGCAAGGGACGCAAAAAATGGCAAAGGGCATAACCTTTAGCCTCCCTTCGTCTATCTCGAGGCCGCACTCGGCGCACAGCCCGTATGTCCCGTCTTCGAGCCTGTCCAGGGCCTCGTCCATCCGCGTGAGCTCCTCTCTCCTGATGTGGGCAACAGCAAGGCCCGTGTCCTCGATAAGGTCAAGCAGCGAAAGGTCCTCCAGGTCCTGTGGGTTGTCGAACTGGTCGCGGTACTCTTTTCCGAGCTTGACGAAGTACTCCTCCCTCAAATCGCCCCACATCTTCCTCTTCTTATCGAGGAGTATCTTCTTGAACTTTTCATGGCGCCTGGTCTTATTGCCGGTCATTTAAAAACCTCCTAAACCGTTTTATACCGGCCCGGTCTTTAACAGACAGGGTACTCTCCCCTCGTAAGCTCGCCCGTAAAGTGCTCTATCTCGGAGAGGAACTCTTCGACTACCGAGGAAATACCCCCTTTAACTTTATTATAATCCAGTCTTTGTGCGGGCACAACCTGAACGGATACCTCCTTCGGCCGGTCTATGGGGGAGCCTATCTGGCTCAGAAGCCACACATAGACCTCGGAGATGCCGTCTATCCTCTTGTAAACCTCCCCTGCGATGCGGTGTGCCAGCACACTGTAAATCTTTCCCACGTGGCTCGTGGGGTTCTTTCCTGCGGCGGCCTCCGTCCCGGTGGGGCGGTTAAGCGATATTACCCCGTTCACGCGGTTTCCCCTTCCCACCTGCCCGGAGTCAGCGTCCTCGGCGGACGTGCCCAGAAGCGTCAGATATACTCCGCCGAGACCCTCGCCGGGTATATCGAGGGTGTTATAGTTTAGCGTAACTTTTTTGAAGGGCAATGGGGAGGTGAAATCCCTGAGTGCCTCTTCCAGCTCTTTTTTCTTCTTGAAATACTCGGGCTCGTCCTTTACGTACCCGGCCACCAGCGGCATGGCCACGGTGAGATCCAGCACATCGGCCTTCCTGAAACCCATGACCTTAACGTCCTCGCCGGTCCCCGGGAAGCTGGTTTTGAATGCCGGGGAGTTCAAAAACCGCTCTGTTTCGAATACCGCCTTCTCTGTAGGCGTAAAAGGGGCATATCCCACGGCGGCCGAGGTGTCGTTCGCGCCCTTAACTCTTCCTTTCCTTTCGAATATATCGGTAAGCTCGGCAGAGCCCGGCTGCAGCGCCACCCTGACCTTGATGTCCCTTGCGGGGTTAACCCTTTTCAGATTTTCCCTGAACCATTCTTTGACCGACTCCTCGGCGATCTCGACCACCGGGACCCTTTTCCCTCCAGCTTTGAAGGTGGCCCTGTCGCCGATTACAAATTCCATGGGCTTTATTACTTTACCCCCTCCGAACCACTTCTCAACCTGGCCTGCGACCAGAAGGCATTTGTCTATATTGTGGTGGAGCACATGACCGAAGACCTTCATGTACTCCCTGCTCAAGGCCACGGATATGCCCTCCATAACGGAGTCACATATATAGTCGGGGTGGCCCGTGCCTTTTCTCTCGACGATTTCAACGACCTGGTCCTGGGTGGGTACGTTTTTTATTATCTCAATAGATAGGTTCTTCACTTCTCACCGGATTCCAGTTCTTCCATGCTGTAGATGCAACCGCAGTATTTCTGCCTGTAAAGACCCATCTTCTTGGAGAACTTTATCCCTCTGCCCCAGCCGCTTCTGAAATCCTCGTAATGGAAGGGAACGCCGTATTCCTGTGCGAGGCTGAACCCGATCTCCTTTATCGATTCATGGAACTGGTACTTACTGTAAAGGAGCGATGTGGAGAACGCATCGAAGCGGTAATGCCTTGCCACCTCGGCTGTCTTTTGTAGTCTGAGCCCATAGCAGCGTGCGCACCTTTCCTCCTTGGGCGGAAGAGCCATGTCAGCGTTCAGAACCCTGTCATAAAAATCTCCCGGCCTGTACCCGTCCCCGTAAGCGACCTTAATGCCAAGGGAGCCAGCAAGGGTTTTAACGGCCAGGGCCCTCTTCCTGTATTCATTATAAGGGTGAATATTGGGGTTATAGAAGTAACCGTAGAGCTTGAACTCCCCCGGCAGGACCTCCTTCAGGGGATAGATGGCACAGGGGCCGCAGCAGATCTGGAAGAGCATGCGCTTCATATAAAAACCTTAATTGAGGTTTGGAATGGTGTCAACAGGAACGGTTGAAAATTTTAAAAGCGTCTTTGGGCCGAGAAAGGTCTTTTCCGATTAAAATAACTTCTCCTGGTCGCCGCTTATCTGTCTGCCCACGTGTTCATAGGCGGCGCTCGTGGCTACCCTCCCCCTGGGTGTCCTGTTTATGAAACCCTCCTGGATGAGGTAGGGCTCATGGAGGTCTTCGATAACGTCCTTGTCCTCGTGGAGGGCTGTGGCGATGGTGTCTATTCCCACCGGGCCGCCTCCGAACTTGTCGATTATGGTAAGAAGTATCCTCCTGTCCATCTTATCAAAGCCCCTCGAGTCTATCTCGAGCATCCCAAGGGCCGCCTTGGCCACCTCTTCGGTTATTACACCGTCGTACTTCACTTCGGCGAAGTCTCTGACCCTCCTTAGAAGACGGTTGGCCACCCTCGGGGTACCCCTTGAGCGACCGGCCACCTCTCTCGCTCCACCCTCTGTTATCTTTAAACCAAGTATCGAGCTCGACCTTAAAACGATTGATGTGAGCTCCTCGGGGTCATAAAAATCAAGCCTCGAGACGACGCCGAACCTGTCCCTCAAAGGCGAGGTTAAAAGCCCTGCCCTGGTAGTTGCTCCTATGAGGGTAAAGTGTGGGATGTCTAGCTTTATGGAACGTGCGGAAGGGCCCTGTCCTATGATGATGTCTATATTGTAGTCCTCCATCGCGGGGTACAGTATCTCTTCTACGATGTTGGGCAGACGGTGTATCTCGTCTATGAAAAGTACGTCCATCTTTTCGAGGTTCGTGAGTATGGCCGCCAGGTCTCCGGCCTTTTCTATTACCGGACCGGAGGTGGCCCTGACGTTGGTGTTGAGCTCGTTGGCTATTATGTGGGCAAGGGTGGTCTTGCCCAGCCCGGGCGGGCCGTTGAAGAGGATGTGGTCCAGGGGCTCGCCCCTTGCCTTGGCCGCCTCTATGAATACCTTGAGGTTTTCCTTTATCTTTTCCTGGCCCACGTACTCGCCGAGTAGCCTGGGCCTCAGGGTCGCCTCGAACTTCTCGTCTTCTACGAGCCTTGAGGCCCCTATCTCTGCGTTGTCTGTGCCCATAAACGGTTAAACCTGCTTGGTATGCACTGAAGAAAGTTTCTTTAATGCCGACTTGAAGAGTTCCTCAAAGCCAGCGCCTTCGGGTAGCTCCTGTTTTGCTCTGCTGAGGGCCTGCTTTGCCTGGGGGGTCCTGTACCCCATGTTGTTTAAGGCAGATACAACGTCGTCGTGGAGGCCCGGTTCTATTCCCGCGCCGGGGTGGAACTCCGCGATGGTCCTTATGGTGTCCTTGAGCTCTACGATGACCCTCTCGGCGGTTTTCTTCCCCACCCCGGGCATTGCCTTAAGGCTCGCCAGGTCCCCCCCGGCTATCGAAGAGATGAGGGCCTCGGGGGACATGCCGGAAAGGATATTGCGCGCCAGCTTGGGCCCCACGCCCGCCACACCTATGAGCATCTGGAAAAGTTCCCTTTCCTGCTGGCTGAAAAAGCCGTAGAGCTGTATGGAGTCTTCTTTAACGAAGGTGTGGGTCTTGAGAGTTACGGTCTCGTTCGGCTCAGGCAGTTTGTAGTAAGTTGATAGCGGGATAAAGACCTCGTAACCCACTCCCCCCACATCGATAACGACGGACCCTGTTGTTTTCTGAACGAGTTTGCCGCTAACTTGTGCTATCATTGGAAAAACTCATGGGTAAAACTCATCAACAGATTAAGCCCCCCTGCCCAGCTCCCTTGAGACCCCACCTGAGTGGTGTATATGGCAGATGGCCGCAGCGAGGGCATCTGCCGCATCGGGCTTCGGATCCTCGCCTGTCTTGAGCAGGAATTTCACCATCTTCTGGACCTGACCTTTCGTCGCCCCTCCGTAACCCACAACGGCCTGCTTTATCTTCGCCGGACTGTACTCGGCCACCGGGATGCCGAATGCCGCGGCGCTTAAAAAGGCAACCCCCCTGGCATGACCCAGCAGTATCGCGCTCTTCACGTTTTTTGCATAAAAAAGAGACTCCACGGAAACGGTGTCCGGACGGTACTTGTCGACTATTTCAGCAAGCCTTTTAGATATGACAAGGAGGCGCTCGGAAAGGGGAGAGCCCTGGGCAGTAACTATCTCACCCTCACAGACCCTTACGAGCCTGCCACCATCGGCACTCTCGACTATTCCGTAACCAGTTATGAGCGTGCCGGGGTCTATTCCCAGTACTTTCAAATGGTCCTCTAAGCCGTTACTTCCTCAGGCGACCCGTTCCATGTCCTCAGAGGGCATATCGAAGTTGGCATATACCTCCTGGACATCGTCCAGGTCCTCTAGCTCTTCTACGAACTTCAATACCTTCTGGGCCTCACCCCCCTCGACATGAACGGTAGAGGCGGGTATCATGCTTATCTCCGAGAGGGTATATTTCAATCCCATGGAATCGAACTCACTCTTTACCTTGTGGAACTCAGTCGGGTCGGTGTATACCTCGAAGACCTTATCCTCATCGTTCCTGACCACATCTTCGGCACCTGCTTCAAGGCCGGCTTCCATCAACCCGTCCTCGTCCACGGAAGCCGTGTCAAAAGTAAAAAAGCCCTTTTTCTCGAATATCCAGTTCACAGAACCGCTCTCGCCAAGCCGCCCGCCGAACTTCGTAAAGAGTCTGCGCACTTCGGATACGGTCCTGTTCCTGTTGTCTGTCATAAAATTCACCAGCACGGCCACCCCGCCAGGGCCGTAACCTTCATACACGCCCTCGTCGTATGTGACCCCTTCGAGCTCTCCGGCACCCTTTTTTATGGCCCTTTCTATGTTATCCGAAGGGAGGTTCTCGAGCTTTGCCTTGTCTACGGCAGCCCTGAGGCGCGGGTTGGCCTGTGGGTCGCTTCCACCGAGCTTTGCGGCCACCATTATCTCTTTTACGAGCTTTGAAAAGACCTTGCTCTTCTTCGCGTCGCTCCTTGCCTTTTTGTGTTTAATATTTGCCCACTTGGAATGTCCGGCCATCTATCATCCCCGTGTGTCTGTTACAAGGAATTCATAACATAAAAACGTCATTTTTGCAAACTGGTCCCCCTGCTATTGCGGCGGTTTTTACCAATACTTTTTATGCCCAGTTCCTTCATCTTTTGTAGAAGGGTGTTCCTGTGAATATTCATCAAATTTGCCGCCTCTGCCCGGTTCCAATCCGTTTTGTCCAGGACATCGATTATATACCGCCTCTCAAAGGCCCTCAACGCCTCCCTGAGGCCCTTTTCTCCTACGGAAGAGTCCGAGTCTGTAAAGAAAAGCTCCACGGGCAGGTCTTCGTAGGCTATCTCATCTCCGTCCTTTGCAAGCACGATGAGCCTCTCAACGAGGTTTTCGAGCTCCCTTACGTTACCGGACCAGGGGTAATCCTCGAGGGCCCTGAGGGCCTCGTCGGATATCCCTCGTATGTTCTTTCTGCAGATCTTACTATGTTTGTCTATAAAGTGCTCGACAAGGAGCGCTATATCGTCTTTCCTTTCCCTTAGAGGGGTACATCTATGGGTACCACCTTGAGCCTGTAATAGAGGTCGTCACGGAATCTGCCCCCTTTCACGGCCTCGTCAAGGTCGACGTTCGTTGCGGCAATAACCCTTATGTCGACCTTTATCTCCCTGTTGCCACCCACACGTTCAATGGTCTTTTCCTGGAGCACCCTGAGGAGCTTTACCTGGAGCGCCATGGAAAGTGTTGCCACCTCGTCGAGGAAGACCGTACCGCTGTCCGCGTATTCGAATTTTCCTATCTTTCTTGCATGTGCGCCCGTAAAGGCCCCCTTTTCGTGGCCAAAAAGCTCGCTCTCCATGATATCCGGGGGAATGGCGCCGCAGTTAACAACGACAAAAGCCCTCTCGCCCCTGTCGCTCATGGCATGTATGGCGCGGGCTACGAGTTCCTTGCCGGTGCCGCTCTCGCCCGTTATGAGTACACTCGACGTGGACCGGCTCACCTTCTTCATGAGCTCGAAGACCCTTCCCATGACAAGGGTTTTGCCGATTATCTCGCCGTAGCCGAGTTTTTCTTTTAGCTCTTCTCTTAGATAGGAGACCTCCTTTTTGAGCACAAGCCTGTCGGTATAACGTTTCAGTTTGGTTATGAGGTCGTCCGTGTCAAAGGGTTTGGTTATGTAGTCGTATGCGCCCATCTTGAGGGCCTGGACCGCCTTGGATGCGCTGTTGGAGGCCGAAATGGCCACCACACCCGTATCCGCGTTAATTGCCCTAATCATCTTCAAGGTCTCGAACCCGTCCATCAAAGGAAGGTTGATGTCCATGAGCACCAGGTCAACAGGTAAAGTCTTCACCACCTCAACGGCCTCCATCCCGTTAGAGACGGATACCGTTTCGTAGTCGCTCTTTAGAAGTATCTCGAGGGTCTCCCTTACGGAGGACTCGTCGTCAACTATAAGAACTATGGGTCTCCTCATAAGATGTGTTAGCTCCTTGAGATTTGCTCACACTGAAGCCTTAAAAGTCTTTTGTCCAAAAAAAACAGGCCCATAAAGATTAAAAAATCCGAGATGAAATACCGGAGGCGGCAAAACCCTGATAGAATAAAAGAGTGAAAGGGAAAAGGGGCTTTTTTGCCGCAGCCCGTTTGCATCAATCCCTCTCAAGCCCCTTCAGGTCTATACCATAGCTCTTTACCTTCCTGTAAAGGTGGCTCCTCTCAATACCAATGGCCTCGGCGGTCTTTGCCATATTGCCACTGAACTCCTGGAGCTTTCTAAGGATGAATTCCTTCTCGAAGTCCCTCTTTGCTTCTTTCAGCGTGGGAACAAAGAGGCTCTGATCGTGTACATGCTGCGTACCCTTGAAATAATGCGGGAGGTCATCGAGGGTTATAACTCCTGAGGTCGCCATTATAACGAGCCTCTCCACGAGGTTCTTAATCTCCCTTACATTGCCGGGCCAGTCGAAGTTTATAAGGGCCTTCATGGCATCCGGGTCTATAGTTGGCACCTCTTTTCCCGTATCAAGGGAAAACTCCCTGAAGTAATAATCGACGAAGAGCGCTATGTCCTCGGCCCTTTCCCTTACAGGTGGGATGTAAAACGGTATGACGTTCAGCCTGTAATAGAGGTCTTCCCTGAAATTACCCTTTCTCATCTCCTCCTCGAGGTCCTTGTTGGTGGCAGCGACGACCCTCACGTCGACGGATACCTTCTCCGTGCCTCCGACCCTCTCGAAGTTCCGCTCCTGCAGAATCCTGAGGACCTTTGCCTGGGTCTTGAGACTCATGTCACCTATCTCGTCGAGGAAAAGTGTGCCACCGTCGGCCATGTCGAACTTCCCCTTCTTCCTGGAGACCGCGCCTGTGAAAGCGCCCTTTTCGTGACCGAAGAGCTCGCTTTCAATAAGCTCTTCGGGGATGGCCGCACAATTCACGGCAACAAAGGGTTTGGCGAACCTCTCGGAGAAAAGGTGTATGTTCTTTGCCACTATCTCCTTTCCTGTCCCGTTCTCGCCTGTTATCAGAACCCAGGAGTTCGTGGGGGAGACCTTCTGTATATCTTCCCTGAGCTTCTGGATCGCCTCCGAATTACCGATTATCTCGTAGTTCTCCCGGGCCTTCTCTCTGAGGGCGATATTCTCTTCGAGAAGCCTTTTCTGCTCCAGGGCGTGTTCTATCGTTAATACCACCTTGTCAATAGAGAGGGGCTTTTCTATGAAATCATATGCACCGAGCTTCGTGGTCTTTACGGCCGTCTCTATTGAGCCGTGTCCGGATATCATGATTACCGGTAAATTAGGGTATTTCCCCTTAATCTCCGTTAAAACGTCAACGCCGTCCATGACCGGCATCCATATATCAAGGAGCACAAGGTCGGGCGGGTTTTTAAGAATCTCTGCCAACCCCTCTTCCGCGCTTGAGGGAGCGACGACGTTATAGCCCTCGTCGGAAAGCACACCCTCGAGTGACTCCCTTATATCCCTTTCGTCGTCTACGACCATTATAGTCTTCATATGGTCACCGCCCTTGCCGGAAGCTCGATGGTGAACCTGGTGCCCCTGGGCTCATTATCCTTTACCCTGATGTAACCGTTGTGGTCGGAAATTATATTGTTTACGATGGCAAGGCCCAGTCCGGTGCCCGATTTCTTGGTTGAAAAATAGGGTTCGAAGAGCCTGGCCTTGTCCTCGGCAGGTATGCCGCATCCTGTGTCTATTACCTCCAGACGGGCGAGTTTCATTTCCTCGTCGAAATGGGTCTCCACGCTTATGGTGCCTTCTTTTTCGATGGACGCGATCGAGTTGTCGATGAGGTTTATAATGACCCTCTTTATCTGGTCGCGGTCTATATCCAGCACCGGAAGGGCCGGGGCAGTGGAGACGGTGAATTTGATGTGCCTGTGGCCCGTCTTGTAGAAGGCCACCGTCTCTTTTACTATCTCGTTCATATCGTTGGGGCTCGGCTCTGCCGCGGGCATCCTGGCGAAGCTCGAGAACTCGTTAACCAGGGTCTTCAGCTCCTCGACCTGCCTTATTATCGTCTCTGTGCATTCGTCAAAGACCTTTACGTCACCGGAGAAGCCCTCCCTGTATTTTTTCCTCAACCTCTGGGCAGAAAGCTTAATGGGGGTAAGGGGGTTCTTTATCTCGTGGGCGATCCTCCTCGCCACCTCCTTCCATGCAGCCATCCTCTGGGTCTTAAGTAAGTGTGTTAGGTCGTCCATGACGGCCACAGTGCCCAAGTACCGGCCGTCCTCGTCCTTCATGGAATTAAGGTTTACAAGGACCGTCATCAACCTGTCTCTAACCTGGACCCTCATCTGCCTCTCGAGTGTCTCGGCACCCATCTCGTTCATCTCACGGATCATCTCCCTCAAAAGCTCCATGTCCTCTGGCCTCAAGACCTCCTTATAGTTCTTGCCCTGGGCATAGGCCTCGTCTATGCCCAGTATCTCGGCGGCCACCCTGTTCAAGGAGGTGATCTTTCCCGCCTTGTCTATTGAGACGACCCCTGCCGGGATATTGCCGAGGACAATCTCTATGTATCCCCTTCTCTGCTCGAGCTCGGTGTTTGTACTTCTGAGATCGAGGTTCGCCTGCTCGAGCCTGGATTTGCCTTCCTTGAGGTCTTCCGTCATCCTGTTAAAGGATTTAACGAGGAGCCCGATTTCGTCTTTTGAATCCACGTTGATCCTGTAATCGAGGTTGCCGCTGGCAACGGCGTGGGTGCCTTCGGCGAGCTCTAAGATGGGGACCGTTATGGCCTTTGCCAGATAACGACCTATCCATATGGAAAAGAAGACTATCAGTAAGGTTATTATAAGAAGTATAGTAAAGTAGGTGGTCTTTATGGGGTTCTTAAGGAGCTGGAGCTGGTTGTAGCTTTCGAAGGCCTCGGTTATCTCCTTCATCTTGTTCAACAGGCTTATGGGCACGTAATAGCTCACGGCCACGGCCCCTATTATCTCGCCGCCGTCCTTTGATCTAACCGGTGCGATGGCACGGACCACGTCGCCCACATCCAGCGTCTGCACAAAGCTCTTTGCGTTGCCCCCCAGGGCCTCGGCTACGGGCACGAGCGAGATGTCAGGCACCATGTTCTGGTTAACCTCAGGGGAGATGGAATAAGCGGCCCTTTCGCCTTTTGCGGAAAATACCTCTATAGTGGAAAGCTCCTCGGAGGCCCCGCTAGATTCTGTAAACTCCATAAGCCCTTCGATGCCGGTCGGCAGGTCTCCCTCCATAGTAAGGGCCATCTTCTGGGCTCCTGAGAGCATCTTCTCGGAGGTATCCCGGTAGTAGTTCTGGGCCAGCTTGAGGGACTCCTTGAGCGAGTCTTCTATCTTGATATCAAACCAGCTGTCTATGCTCTTGTTTATGAAACTTATGACAACGAAGAAAAGAAGAAAAGTCGGAACGATCGTAAGGCCAACAAAGGTCGCAACGAGCTTGGTAGAGAGCTTCGAGCCCATCACCTTCCGCTTGCTTTCGAAGAAGAGCTTCACGGCGTTTCTCAGTATAAGGAAGATTAGAAGCACCAGAAGGATTATGTTGATATTTATAAGCCCCAGGACGAAGATGTTTGTGGCTATGGGGATATCCCCGCTTATAAAGGACAGGTGTGTTTCGATGAAGGTTATGAGTATTATGGCCGGGATGACGAAGAGGATTATATAGAACTCCCGTTGCCTTCTTTTCCGTTCCGCCGCGCGGTTATCTTGAATTGCTTCGACCATAATCTTAAAGGTGGGTATTGAGAATTATGAACTATTTACTCGTTGCAGCCGGCGGAGATCCGGCCCCGACTTCAGGAGAAAAGGTCACTGTATACCAATCTGTCTCGAAGTCCCACAACTTAACAAAAAACAGTATGTAGTCAAGGAAGAAGGGAAGGTTTATCGTGTCCAGCTCCGCCTTTATACCGAGTTTGTAGACCTTCCTCTCGTCAAGGTGCGGTGACGGTTTTATCGTCACTTCGTCACCGGTGACCATGAGCCTTTTCATCTCTTTTAAGTCCTTGGTCTTGACCGTTCCCCTGCTCTCGTCGAGTGTAACCTCGTACTCCTCCTTCAGTGCATCGTACTTCACTGTGTGCTTGAACTTCCACGTGCCTATGGGTTCGTCGAACCAGAGGGTCTTTACGCGGTAGAGCCTTATAAGAAAGGTAAAAGAGGTCGGTATCCCGCTATTTATGGCCTCTAAAATGTCTTCTTTAAACGCGCCTTTCACCACAAAGGAGATCTTCAGGTCCTTAGAGTGGTATACCCTCACATTTGCAAGGCGGGCGTCCTCGGCGCTTGCAGAGGCGGTAAAGGCAAGGAGGAAGATTATGGTAAATAAAAACTTCTTCACGCTTTTATGGTCTAAAAAGGATTCTTCTTTCTGATATTTGTCGTAAAAACGGCCCCCATCGGTGTTTTGGGAAAGACGACCGGCTGTTTTAGTTCTTATATCGAATTTCGTTTGAAAAATCAAGTTTTTCGGGCACCGGCGGGCACGCCCTGGGAATAAAAAACCTTGACAAAAGGCCGGTTAATACTTATATTTGTAAAAACTGCGAGGCCTGCCAATGAGTAAAGTCCCCTCAGAAATGATAGAAAAGTCCATCCAGGAGCTCCTCGGGGAGCGTTTTGTCCATAATCTTTCTTCCCTCATATATAACAGTATTTCAACCCTGTGGCATATAGACGACGAGTGCGAGGAGCACCTGTCCAGTATTTCTGCCAAGGTAATAAGCGCCCTATTCTGTCTGGAATGCCTCTCACACATAGACACCCTTTTAAAAAAGAAGCTTAAGATCAAAGACCTCACGGACAGGGAGCTCACCAACACGAAAAAA
>JAUVFY010000101.1 GCA_030594025.1 Deltaproteobacteria bacterium
AAACTCGCGATCACCCCCTTGAAGGATGGCTATTATCTTCTTTTGGCCATGGACAGGACCAGACCCCTGGGCAAGGCGGTCCTGGAATGCAAAAGGGCCGTACCCAGGTTAGAAAAGGAGATGGGCTGAGGAGTCCGGGACAGGTTTTATTAAATTAAAAGGTCCGTGAATTTTACGGGCCTTTTTTATATTATAAATAGCCTTTTTAAGCTTCAGGTCCGACGACCCTAACAGCAGCTCGACCCTCCTCCCCCGGGGGTTTTCTCTGTCTCCCGGGGCCGGCAGGGAACCGCCTCGAGCTTGCCCCGGGTATCTATTATCGTAAAGAGCCCCCTGTATGGCGGGCCTTTGAGCTTCTCGAGCGTGTCGGTACAGACCTCAACGGGTATGCCCACTGGGTAGTCGTGTCCGTCGTCGTCGCTCACGGACGAGAAGGGCCCGTTATATACGGCATAGTGACCCTTGTATAAGCACTCGGGGCCCTTTTCGAACTTGTAGCCCTTCAAAGTTATGGAATAAAACCTCATCCCTTCGACTACCCTGTAGAGGAACTTGGAGACTATGTGGAGGCCGTAAAACCCGGCTTCACGGGCCATGGCTAAAAACTTCTTTTCCTCGATGGCCCCGGATATGCACTCCCCCCAGAGCTTTTTGTCCGCCCGCATACCTTCGGGGACCTCCTTTTCGCTCACGATATCTGAGATGCAGAAACGGCCCTTGTGTTTAAGTGCCCTGTGAATTTCTCTCAATACCAGAGCCTTGTCCGTGGAAAGGTTGACCACACAGTTCGAAGTGACGAGGTCCACAGCCCCGCTCCCTACGGGAATATCCTCGAGTAAACCCTTTTTGAATTCCACGTTGCCGTAGCCGAGGTTCGCCGCCACCTTCACCGAGGCCTTTCTTGCCTTTGCGAGCATCTCGTCGGTCATATCTACGCCTACTACGCTACCCGTCTTTCCCACCTTTCTCGAGGCTATGAAACAGTCTATGCCGCCGCCAGAGCCGAGGTCCAGCACCTTTTCCCCCTCTCTTATGTCAGCCAATCCCATGGGACTTCCGCATCCGTAGGATATCTCGCGGGCTTCAGTCGGTATGTGTGAGACGTCTTCCTCTTTATAGCTTGTAGGACAGCAAAGCGTGGGTTTCGGTTCTACCGCTACCTCGGAGTAAAAAGACTCTACCGAAGACATTATCTCCTTGTCCATAAATTAAAATACCTCCGGAAGGATTTTCGTCCGGTAGTTTAGATTGAGAATTCTACCAGAGTTTACCCGGCCCTTCAAGCATTTTAACCGTACCGGCGCAATGTGGTCGATGGATTCCCATGTAAGAGTGCCGGCAGGCATTTGTTCTTGACTTTTCGCCCTTATTTGAGTATTCATATAGTGTTTATCGGCCCCCATTCTCCTGAAATTTAATACATTTTCTCCCGCCACCTGTGCTAAAGTGATAAAACACGGTGATTGGAAAATTGGTCCCGGAACTAAAGGGTTCTTAAATCTCACCAACGCCCCTCGAAAAGCTACCCTGCCGCAAGATGGCGGATAATTTTTAATTTTTTAATTTAAAGATTCACCCCTGGTCATTGCTGGCCCGGGCCCGCAAGCCGTTGTTTTGACAATTCTTAACCGCAAGATATAATGAAATTTGGTAGAATTGAACTCGGCAAGGTCCCCGGCGTAGCCGGTGTAATAGTGGACTCCATAGACAGGGGGAGGCTTAAAAAGGCGGTCCGTGAAGGGGCCGACCTGGTTGAGCTCCGCCTCGACACACTGCGTAAAAGGGACCCGGCCAGCATAGTGAAAACCCTTAGATTATTCCGAAGCGAGGGGGCTGTGCCGCTCGTTCTCACCGTAAGGAGTAAAGCTGAGGGCGGCCGCTATACGGTAAAAGACCCGGAGAGGCTTGAACTCTTCAACTCCCTCATACCTTACGTGGACGCGGTGGATATAGAACTGGGCTCAAGAAAAATCTTAGCTCAGGTCGTAAAAACCGCAAAGAGGTATAAAAAGAGGGTCATCGTCTCGTACCACAACTTTAAAAAGACCCCGCAGCCTGAAACCCTTCGCACCACAGTAAAAAGGGCGCGTCGTTCGGGCGCGGACATCGTAAAAATAGCCGTGAGGGCTAAAAACCGAAACGAGCTTAAAAGGCTCGCCGGGCTACTTTTAGAAGGCTCGGACATGATCGTAATAGCAACGGGCAATTACGGGACCGTATCGAGGGTGTTTTTCCCCATCCTGGGCTCTCTTATAACCTACGGTTCTGTAACCCGCTCAACCGCCCCGGGGCAGCTTCCCGTAAGGGATATAAAAACTAAACTCCGGGCCTTCGGTTTTTAGGCTTGTAAAAGGGGCTTAAAGCCCCTTAAGAACCTTGATTTTTATTTTTCTGAGTATCGTCTCTACAAAAAAATCTCTGGAGGTACGCGCTATGGCAATAAGGGTCGCGATAAACGGTTTCGGGCGCATTGGAAGGAATATCCTGAGGGCCGCCTTAAAGGATACGGAAATCGACTTCGTCGCCATAAACGACATCACCAGCGCACCGGTACTCGCCCACCTCCTAAAGTTCGATTCCATCTTCGGCATACTCGATACCGACATAGAGGCAAAGGAAGACGCCATAGTGGTTGGCGGACGCGAGATAAAGGTAACGGCCGAAAGGGACCCTGCGAAGCTGCCATGGAAGGAATTCAAAGTGGATGTGGTACTCGAATGTACCGGGCTCTTTACCCAGTGCGAGAAGGCCTTATGCCACGTTCGTGCGGGGGCAAAGAAGGTCATAATATCCGCCCCGGCCAAGGGCGAGGACATAACCATCTGTATGGGTGTAAACCACGACAGGTACGACCCCAAGAAGCACACCACCATATCCAACGCCTCGTGCACGACCAACTGCCTCGCCCCGGTGGCAAAGGTCCTGCACAAGAGTTTCGGGATAAAAAAGGGACTCATGACCACAATCCACGCTTACACGAACGACCAGAAGATACTCGATCTCCCGCATAAGGACCTGAGGAGGGCCCGGGCGGCGGCGCTTTCCATGATACCCACCACCACCGGTGCGGCAAAGGCTGTGGGTTTGGTGCTTCCGGAGCTTCAAGGAAAGCTTGACGGCATGGCCGTGAGGGTCCCGGTACCCAACGTATCGCTCGTAGACCTCGTTGCGGAACTCGAAAAGGACGTAACCAAGGAGGAGGTTAACACGGCGCTAAAAAAGGCGGCTGAGGGGGAGCTCAAGGGAATACTCGAGTACTGCGACGAAGAGTGTGTATCCATCGACTTTAAAAGCAATCCCCACTCGTCCATCCTGGACGCCTCACTGACGAAAGTTCTGGGGGGCAACATGGTAAAGATACTTTCCTGGTACGACAACGAATGGGGTTTCTCCATGAGGATGAAGGACCTCGTACACCTCGTAGCTGAAAAGGGTCTTTAACTGAAAAAACTTAAAAAACTGAAAAACCGGTGAACAACGAGATTAAATTCATAGACGACATCGATTTGAGGGGAAAACGCGTTCTCATAAGGGTGGACCTCAACGTCCCCCTCGACGAGAAGGGGAACATAACGGACGATACACGGATAAGGAGCGTGCTGCCCACGATAAACTACGCCCTCGACGAGAACGCAAGGGTCATACTGGCCTCCCACCTGGGGAGGCCCAAGGGGAAGAAGGTGGCCGGCATGAGTCTCGCCCCTGTGGCCAAAAGGCTCGGAAGGCTCCTGGAAAAAAAGGTTACACTTACGCCCGACTGTACGGGCAAGGAGACGAGAAAGATCTTGCATGAGATGAAGCCCGGGGACGTGGTCCTCCTTGAGAACCTGAGGTTCAACCCCGCCGAAGAGAAGAACTCGGACGGGTTCGGAAGAAAACTCGGGGAGCTTGCCGACGTTTACATAAACGACGCATTCGCAACGGCCCACAGGGAACACGCATCCAACGTCGCCGTCATAAAGTACGTAGAGGAGGTCGGGGCCGGGCTGTTGATGAAAAAGGAGCTCAGCTACTTCACAAGGGCCATGGAAAAACCCATGAGGCCCTTCGTGGCCATCGTGGGCGGGAAAAAGGTATCGGACAAGGTGGGGCTGCTGTCGAGCCTATGCGAAAAGGTGGACAAGCTCATAATCGGCGGCAGCATGGCGCTTACGTTTTTCAAGGCCCTGGGCTATGAGGTGGGTAAATCCCTTGTGGAAGACGACGCCCTTGAGGAGGCGAAGAGGGTTGTCGCAAATGCCCGGAAAAGAAATATAAAGCTCTACCTCCCGGTGGACTTCGTAGTTGCCGACAGGTTCAACCCCTCGGCCGAGACAAAGGTCGTAACATACCAGGAGATACCCCCCACCTGGATGGCCCTCGATGTGGGCCCTGCGACGGTAACGCTTTTCAATGAGGCTATACAGAACGCCAAGACCATTATCTGGAACGGTCCCATGGGTGTTTTCGAGATGGATGCCTTCAGCCGGGGCACCTTCGCCATGGTGAGCAATGTGGCCAACTCCTATGCCCTTACCATAGTCGGCGGGGGTGATACCGACGTGGCTGTGCACAGGGCCGGGGAGTTCGCAAAGATGAGCTACATCTCCACGGGAGGCGGGGCATTCCTTCAACTCCTGCAGCATAACGACCTACCCGGCATAGCGGCCCTCAGGACCAAAAAAAAGAGAAGACCCGGAACGCCAAGATCCAGAAAGGGGAGATAAGGCCTTGCGCATCCCACTTATAGCGGGAAACTGGAAGATGAACAACTTAATCCACCAGGGAGTGGAATTGGTCCTGAAATTGAGGGAGCTCACAAAAGGGGTCAATGAAGTGGAGATCGTCGTCGCCCCGCCGTTCACGTCTTTATACCACCTGAAGTTCCTCCTCGCCGGCAGCCCGATAAAGCTCGCTGCCCAGAACCTTTTCTGGGAGAAGAGCGGCGCGTACACAGGAGAGGTATCGGCCGGTATGTTAAAGGACGTGGGCTGCGAGTACGTGATAATAGGACATTCCGAAAGGAGGCAGTACTTCCACGAGACCGAGGATGCGGTAAATAAAAAGCTGCTCGCTGCCATAGGGGCCGGCATCAAGCCGATTGTTTGCGTGGGTGAGACGCTGGAGGAGCGCGAGAGCGGAAAAACGCTGGAGATCGTAAAGTTCCATGTGGAAAAGGCCCTTACCGGAAAGACGGGCCTCGCGCAGGGGGCGATAAAGGATTTAACCATCGCTTATGAACCCGTCTGGGCCATAGGCACCGGAGTCAACGCCACACCCGAGGAGGCCGAAGAGGTCCACAACTACATAAGGGAACTCCTCTTCGAGCTCTTCGAGACTAACCACGCAAAGGACGTGCGCATCATATACGGCGGGAGCGTGAAGCCCTCGAACATCGACAGCCTCATGGCCCAGCCCAATATCGACGGGGCTCTCGTGGGCGGGGCGTGCCTCAAGGCCGAAGACTTCGCAAGGATCGTAAAGTTTCAGAGGGCCTGAGGCCCGGCAATGAAAAC
>JAUVFY010000024.1 GCA_030594025.1 Deltaproteobacteria bacterium
GCGACGTATTATCTTTTGCGCTTCGGTTATCGGGGTATCAGGTGTGGTGGTGATTGGAGACGAGGTCATTATCTCAACGGCCGTCCTCTCCGGGAGCACGGTCTTTTTAATGGCGGCGAGGACCTTTTCCCGCGCCTGTATGAGGGTCACGTTTTTAATCGTCGCGGAGGCCGCCTGCGGGTGCCCGCCTCCGCCGAGGAGGCTGGCCACCTTCCCGGCATGGACCTCGGCCCCGGCGCTCCTTGCCACCACGTGCACGCGGTCTCCCATGTCCGCAAGGACAAAAAGGCACCCCATGCCCTCTATGTCACGCAGCCTGTGGGCAAGCATGGCTATGTCGCCCTTGTATTTTTCGACGGATGCCGTGGCTATTACCACGTCAACACCCCCCACGGTATAGGTGGTCTCGTCCTGCAAAAGCGCATTGAGGGCCGAGACCTCGTCCGGGGTCATCTCCCTTTTAAGCAGATCCGAGACCTTCCTTAGATCAGCCCCGCAAGCTAAAAGATACGAGGCAGCCTCGTAGTCCTTTTCGGTCGTGGCCGTGAAGGTAAGCGAGCCCGTGTCCTCGTAAATGCCGGACATGAGAATGGTCGCCTCCTGGGCGGAGAGTTTTATTTTCTTTTTCTTTAAAAGGTGGGTGAATATGGTCGTCGTTGAGCCGTAGTTTTCGTAGACGTCGACCGAGCCCTTCAAATCTCCTTCCTGTCTCGGGTGGTGGTCGTAGACGTGTATGTCGAGGCCTTTTCGAGCAATGAGCTTTGAAAAGGGGCCGATGCGGGAGGGCTGCCTTATGTCCACGAGTATGAGCCTCGTTACCTTCTCGAGGTCTATATCCTTAAGCCTTTCTATGGTAACGGGCAGCTCGAGCGTCTCCATCGCTTCCCTGAGCCCCTTTTCAAGTGAGCCCGGGAAGACCAGGTGTCCCTTGGGGTAGAGTTTTTTAGCCGCCACCATACTCGCAAGGGTGTCGAAGTCCGCGTTTGTATGTGTGGTTATTACCTCCATAAATCGATATTAGCATACTTTAAAGGCCCAATCAAAATCAGAAGCCCTTACCGGCCGATGGGCCGGGTTTTTCCCCGTGCTTCTGCTGAGCGCATCTCGTGGTTGCATCGGCCCTTAATTTATTATATATTTTAACTCTATGGCCGAAAGCTATTGTAAAGAAAGACTTCTCCTTCTGGACCGTCTCTTAAAGGAGCCCGATACCGTGGCCAGCGGGCGGCTGTGGACGCTCGAGCCCAAGAACTTGAGGTTCCGCTACGGCGAGTCCATAGCGGAGCTTAAGATCCCTTACCACCTGGGCGCCGAGGACGAAACTTGCATAGAAGAGGCCGTGACGGGTCTCGCGGGGCTTTTAAAGGAGCGCTTTGAAGAGGCGGCTGAGGCCGCCCCGTACAAAGGGGGAAATGCAAGGGGCGGGCTGAGGGAGAAGACCTACAGGACCGATGTGCTGCTTGCGGACTCCCTGGAAAGCAAGGTGGCAAAACAAGTGCTCGGTACCACGCCGCTCCTGGACACCGCAGTCCTTGCGAGCTGGCTCGCCCCCGGAGGGCCCGGTAAAAGGTTCCTCCAATGGACGACCGACATGGTAGAGAAGGCCCTTACCGACGAGGCGAAGCACGAGGACGGGGAAAGGACGTCTTATCTGGCCCTGCTGGCCATGATTAAATCTTTGAACGATAAAAAGAAGAAGATGAGGGACTTAAGAATAAGGGGAGTTACTTACGAGAAGCTCGACTTCGCGATAGGGCTTACCCTCTTTGCGGCGGTCAGGGCAGTCCTCGGAGAGCTATTTGAAAGGCTCAAGGCCCAGGAGGCAAACTACTACAGAAAGGAAGCGGAGCTGACCGTCAAAACGGCCCTCGTACCCAGGGCGTTTCTTGCGATACCCTCGACACTTCTTTCCGGCTCGTTAAACCCCTACGGCATAAATGCGGATATTTTCCAGGCCCTCTCAACCCGTCTCCCGAAGGTGGAAGATATAGATACGAACGTGGAGGAACTCGTAAAGGATTCCATAAAGATAATAAAGTACGAAAATACGCTCGTGGAGGCCATGGTCGAGCAGTACAGGGTCATAAAATTAAGGGAATACATAATAAACTACCTAATGGACTTTGACATCCCCGGCCATAAGGCCCACAGGCTCCTCTACGACCTTTACGAGGAAGACCGCAATTTAACGGCCTACTTGAAAGAACCCAAGAAGATGGAAGGGCTCCGGGCGGCTTTCGATGAGGCGAGAAAGAACTTCGCAAGGGACAGGAAAAGGGCCGAAGCGGTCGAAAGGCTCGGGGAAGAGCTCAAGGGCTTTAAAAAGAGGGGGTGGTTAGCGAAGGGAAGGGATGAGACCGCTTCGGCCCTTTATACCGTGGTTCTGGGCTTCTATGCGGCATGCTTCGACGAGCATGTGGACAAATACGCGGGGCTTATGAGGGTCTACCTTACGGACAGGAGGGCCGAGTTCGACGACAAGACGCTCTTCGACGAGTACCAGAGGGGCAGGCTCTACCGTTTCTCGCTCGATGCCCGGCCCATCCTCGCAACCCTTACCCGCGGGGAAGAAGGCCAGCTTTTTGTGGACATGAAGGACTTTACCAAGAAGACCCTCAAGGTCAAAGAGATAGCCATGGCGGAGTTCCTGAAGGAGAACTTTTACAGCCCCATACTCGATGCGGCAAGCCGTTACGGGGCCGGGATGGGCCTTCTCGCCGACGAGCGCGGCATCAGGCTCAACAGCTTCCCTGGAGACGCGGCCATATTCTCCGGGGGTGTGGCGAACCTGGTGGCCCTTGCCCATGATATTGGAAAGATAATCAGACAGTACCGTGAAAAGCTCCTGAAGAGGCTTCCGCCGGTAAAGGAAGAACTGCTGCCCGAAGAGGTTCACAGGGACTTTGCGTCCAGAAAGGAAGAGCTCAGAAAAAGCAGGGCGGCGCTGGAGAAGGCCATTGCCAGGGGTGACGAGGACGCCAGGACGAAGCTCTTGAGGCTCGTTGACGAGGAACAGAGGATCGAGAAGAGTTTCAGGAAAAAACTCGAAGCAGCCATAGCAACGGAGATCGACGCGGGTCTTTTCATATCTTACGGCGTGAAGGCCGAGACGTTGATCATAGATGGGAAGGAGGACTTCACCGAGCCCATGAAGGTCGCCATAGGGGAGAAGATCAACGAGGCCGCCCGCGGCGCATACAGACACCCCATGGTAAGGGCCAAGCTTGAGATGCTTCTTGAAAACGAAAGGCACAAGAGGAACAACATGGAACTCCAGTACCCCTTTGACATATACATAGACAGGACCTATTCGGTGCGGATGACGCCCGAGCTCGATAAGGCCATCGAAAGCCTGGTGGCAGGCAAGACAGTGGCGGATGAGAAAGCCATCGCACAGGAGGTGGCAAAACGCTACTATAACGACCTCAGAAACCTTAAAAAAGGTCAGCCCCTTACGTCGCTTAGGCTCCTGTCTTCATCAACCGATATATACAACAGGGGCCGGGCCATAACCAAGCAGGCCCTCGAGGCATACATAAGGGAAACCAGAGGTAAAAGGTTCTTCTTTAAAAAGGATACGAAGGTATCCGAGCTCAAAAGCTCCATAAGGGAGATGTTCTTCTTCCCCCGCGAAGAGCTGGAACTCTGGTTCGGCGTCGAGGTCAAGGAGGGTATGGAGTTTATAGAAGGGTTTGTAGGTAGCGGTGAGATAGCCTTCAGGGGTTTTGAATCGAAGCCGCCGATTGTTGTCTACGAGATGCTCGACAACGAAGAGCCCTTTTTCAGGGCCCTGAGAGAACACCACTTCAGGGTCTGGCTCGAAGATGCGAAGAAGGCTCAGCGCTGAGGGCTACGGCCCTTTAAGACCTCGTTCATGCTCCCGGCCCTGTAACCCTCGAGGTCCACGGTCACGTAGATAAAACCTATCTTCTTGAAACCCTCAACAACTTTCTTTCTTACGCTTTTCTTTAAAAACTTTTCAATTTCCGAGGGCTCGACCTCTATCCTTGCGGTCTCGTTGTGATACCTCAGCCTGAACTGATGGAAGCCGAGCTCTTTTAGCAGCTCTTCGCCCTTTTCGACCTTATCGAGCCTTTCCTCGGTTATCCTCGTCCCGTAGGGGAACCTCGAAGAGAGGCAGGCAAGGTTAGGTTTTTCCCATGTGGGAAGCCCCAGCTGCCTGCTGAGATGCCTTATCTCCTCCTTGGTGAGCCCTGCCTCCTCGAGAGGGGCCCTTATACCGAGTTTCCTTGCAGCCTCTTTACCGGGCCGGTAGTCGTCCCGGTCGTCAGCGTTCGTGCCATCTGCGACCCATTTTATGCCGAGACCCTTTGCCTCCCTCACGCATATCTCGAAGAGTTCCTGCTTGCACCAGTAGCACCTCTTTTCGGTATTCTCGGTGAAGTTCGGTATGAGGAGCTCGTTTGACTCAACGACCTTATGCCTTACCCCGAAACTTTTTGTCAGGGCCTGTGCCTCGTTGAGCTCGGTTTCGAGGTAGGTGGGCGAGGTGGCGGTAAGGGCCGCCGCTTTTTCGCCGAGTGTGTCGACGGCGACCTTTAAAAGGAAGGTGGAGTCCACCCCGCCCGAGAAGGCAACGAGAACAGAGCCCATCTCGCCGAGCAGCCTTTTAAGCTCTTCGAGCTTTTCCTGAGCCCTCGTGACGGGCTTTACCGCACACTCCCGCTTCAACATACCCTGGACTCCTCTATGGTCTTTTCGTCGGCCGATTTTTCTGCCTCGAACTCGGTGGATATGCCGTCTCTGGTGGCCTTCAAATGGCCCCCTTTGCCCGTTTTTTTATTGGCGTACCTGAGCACAAGCCCGCCCACAAACTCGTGGATCCCGTTTTCCATCGAGCCGCAGACAAGGACCACCGGGCCCGGGAAACCCACCGGCTCGACGAGCGTGTCGCCGGGTTGTGCGAGCCCGGAAAGCTTTTTATTATCCGCCTCGTCCCTTCCCACGACGATCTTGACGCCCTCGAATCTGAAATGCCTGCCGGCCTTGAGTACATTGAGGTCCTTCGCCGTTATGGACCGTTTGTGGTCCAGGAGGTCTTTTACCTTCATGGAGAATATCTTGTCCGTAAGCAGACAGCCACCCGAAGGGCAGGGGTAGTCCTGGATATTGAGGTCACCGGCGAGTTCCATCTGGGGCTTTCTTGTTCTGCCCACCATCGAAAGGAGTCTTTCCCTGTCCACGAGGCCGGTCTTCTCGGGTATTGTGGGTTCGAGATGTTTTGCCGAAAGTGGCCTTAAGATTAATCCCTCGGTGCCGCTTTGGTTTTCTATGGTGCCGAAGCAGTCCCTTCTCTGGCTCATGGGCCTCTGGCCCAGGACCTCACCGGTTATTATAAACGAGGCCCCTATCTCCTCCATGTACCTTCTGGCCTCTTTGAACATGTATATGCGGCAGTCCATGCAGGGGTTTATGCCCTTGCCCCGGCCGTACTTAGGATTTCTCACAAGCTCTATATAATCGGGCCCTTTGGCCATTACCTTTATGGGCACACCGAACTCCGTGGCAACCCTCAGGGCCTCGCTCCTGCAGCCCCCGCCGGCCGGAGCGGTTTTGTGTTTTCTTCCGGAGTTGCACGTGCAGAACGCCGAGATGAAGTTAAGGGCATGGACCTCTATACCCTGGTCCATTATCACCTTTACCGCGAGGGTTGAATCGAGCCCCCCGGAAAGAAGTGCCACAGCTTTTGCCATACTTAAAATACCTCCAGACAAACCCCTTGTAATTTTACATTATGATATTATACTTGGTGGGTTGCGAAAAATCAAAACCTTTAGAAACCGCGCGGCTCGATAAGACCTGTTGAAACAAAGCGCCCGCGCTTTCCGGGACCAGGAAGTTTAAACCATGAGAGAAGAACACCCCCTCAAGATAGGGGAGCCACACTTCGGAAGAGCTGAGCCGCGAAAGAAGCTACTTATCCCGGCGCTGTTATTTCTTATAACCATCGTAACGACCGTTACCGCCGGGGCGCTCTTCGAAGGTGTAAACCCTTTCGAGGACCCCGGGGGGCTGGTAAAGGGCATCCCTTTTTCGGCCTCGATTCTTTTGATACTCGGAACCCATGAGCTCGGCCACTACTTCACCTCAAAAAGGCACGGGGTCTCCGCCACACTGCCCTTTTTCATACCCGGCCCCCCGATACCGCCGCTCATAGGGACCTTCGGCGCGGTTATAAGGATGAAGTCCCCCATAGTGACGAAGAAGGCCCTTGTTGACATAGGGGCCGCGGGTCCGCTTTTGGGCTTTTTAGTGGCTGTATTTGTGACCATATGGGGGCTAACCCTCTCGGAGGTCGGGCTGAAACCGCTCCCTGAAGAGGGGTTCGCTCTTGGCCTCGGCACCTCTGTTATCTTTAATATCCTGACCTACGTAACGGTGGGGCCCGTTCCTGAAGGTTACGACGTGTACCTCCACTCGGTGGCCTTCGCCGGATGGATAGGCTTTTTTGTTACGGCCATAAACCTTATCCCTATAGGCCAGCTCGACGGCGGGCACGTCGTTTACGCCCTCGTGGGGCCCCGTCACAGGGAGGTGTCCATGGCAATGGTCGCTGTTCTCTGTATCTTCGGGGTCTTTACCTGGATGGGCTGGCTCCTGTGGGCGGCACTTGCAACCGTGATAGGCATATGGCACCCGCCGGTAAGAGACCAGCATCTACCAATGGACAGGAGGAGAAAGGCCCTGAGCCTTATAACGCTCGCGGTCTTCGTCTTGACTTTTATTCCGACGCCATTTTATATTTATTGAATAGAAAGGGAAGGGAGCAGATGAAAAAGTTCACGGAGGACGAACTCAAAAAGTTCGACGGTAGCGATACCGATAAACCCGTCTACTTTGCATACAAGGGGAAGGTCTACGATGCCACCGAAAGCCCTCTTTTCGAGAAGGGCATGCACTTTGAACACTATGCGGGGTGTGACCTTACCGAGTTTATGGAGGAGGCGCCCCACGGCGAAGAGTTCCTCGAGGAGCTTCCGGTTGTAGGCGAGTACATGGAGGAGTAAGGCCCCACGAGCCTGGAGGTTGCGGGTTCTTTTAAAAGATGAAGCTTGTTATATTAGGTTGCGGCACTTCAACGGGTGTGCCCGTAATAGGTTGCAGCTGCGGTATATGCACCTCAACGGAGAAGAGGAACAAGCGCACCAGGGCATCCGCCCTGGTCCAGGCCGAAGGCATTAATATACTCATTGACACCTCAACGGATCTGAGGGCCCAATCCCTTGCCAACAGGGTTGAAAGGGTCGATGCGGTCCTCTTTACCCATTCCCACGCAGACCATATCCACGGCATAGACGACTTGAGGGCCTTCAACATCATTAAGAAAGGGCCCATACCGTGTTACGGGAGCAGTGAGACACTTAAAAGGGTGAGGACGATCTTCAACTACATATTTTCCGTGGACAGGGTCATAAGCTGGAGGCCCGAGCTTACCCTCCGGGAGATAGACTCTCCCTTCAAGGTGGGCGGGGTCGAGGTAACACCCTTCGAGGTTGACCACGGCGACTCACCGGTCCTCGCCTTCCGGATAGAAGGGGCCGCATACATAACCGACTGTAGCGGCATACCCGATGAGAGCATGGCGCTTCTTGAGGGACTCGATCTGCTTGTTATCGGGGCGCTCCGCCAGAAATCCCACCCCGCGCATTTTTCCATAGACCAGGCTGTCGAGGCCTCCCGGAGGATACACCCGAAAAGGACAGTGCTAACACACCTGAGCCATAACGTGGATTACTTAAAGGACGGTAAGAGTCTCCCTCGAGGCGTTGAATTCGCCTACGACGGGATGGAAATCGAAATATAAAGAGACTCCTCAAGGAACAGACTATAAGGGGTCCTCTCATTTTTCCATATTGACATCGTACGATTATATGGCAATACTTAAACAGGTTGGTGAAAGGAGGTGACAAGTGATGTGTCAGACTTGTGGATGTTCACCTTGCAAGAAGTGCGGAGCCCCCATTGAGAATGGTGTGTGCAGCGGGTGTAACAAGAAGTCCGACGAATGCACCTGCTAGGGGAAATAAGGTAAAAATACCCAGAAGGTTTTCTTAGGTTGTTAAGGAAGGAGAAACCCGATGGATATACCTTGTAACGTGGGCGGACCGGAGCGTTTCTTCCGCATCGGACTGGGGGTGGTGCTTGTTTTAATGGTCATTTTCGGTGCCGTGGGAGGAACAGTGGGCTTTATCACCTTCGTTATAGGCGCTGTGGCACTGGGAACAGGTATTATAAAATATTGTCCTATAAGCGCCCTTACTGGAAGAAACACCTGCGAGAGCGCGGGTGGGGAATAATCCGGAGGCTCGAATCTAAAACAGATAAATTGCCTTAACAGTAAGCGGTGCTTTATCATCTACACACCGGACCAGGGGTGTAGATAGCGAACAGGCCCGGGCGCAATTAAAAAAGCGCCCGGGCCTGTTCTATTTCAGCGGTAAATCCTCGTGCCCTTTTTCCCCTCGAGCGCTTCTTCTACGAGTTCCGGGGTTGTTATGAAGACCTCTTTTCCTCCCCCTTCAAGGAACTCAACAGCCGCCTCTATCTTGGAGCCCATGCTCCCCGGGGCAAACTCTCCAGCATTAAGGTGCCTCCGGGCCTCTTCCACGTTCATAGTTTCGATGCCCCTCTGTGTGGGCTTGCCGAAATCGAGGTAGACCATTTCCACCTGCGTCAGGTTTATGAATACTTCCGCATTGACCTCTTTTGCCAGAACGCTCGTTGCAAGGTCCTTGTCGATTACCGCGTCCACCCCCCTTAAGTGCCCGTCTGTATCTTCGACCACGGGCACACCTCCTCCCCCAGCGGCTATTACCACAACCCCGGAAAGGGCGAGCCTTTTTATTACGTCGGCCTCGACCACCCTTACGGGCCTGGGCGAAGCTACGACCCTCCTGTAGCCCCTGAGGCTGTCCTCTACCATGACGTAGCCCTTTTCCCTGGTAAGGGCCTGGGCCTCTTGACTTGTATAGAAGGGGCCTATGGGTTTTGTGGGGTTTTTGAAGGCGGGGTCGACTCTGTCCACCACCACCTGGGTCACAACGGTTACAACGTCCTCTATCCTGTGGGTCTTACGGAGTTCGTTGTAAAGCGTTTGCTGGATCATGAAGCCTATGCCGCCCTCGCTGTCCGCGTCACAGATGTAAAGCGGCATGGGTGGTATTTTTGTCTTAACCGCCTCGAAGCTTATAAGTATGTTGCCCACTATGGGGCCGTTTCCGTGGGTTATTATGATGGGTCTTCCGCTCTCTACCATGCGGGCGACACAGGCCATGGAGCTCTGGATGTTTTTGAACTGTTCCTCCACGGTCCCTTTTTCGCCCCTTTTTATTATGGCATTTCCACCGAGGGAAATTATGGTGGGCCCTGCTGGGAGCATGGTGAGGTGGTCGGAGGTTTGCACTTACTCTATATGGCTCTGTGCCACGAAGGCGGCGATAGCACCGTCACCCACGGCAGTGGATACCTGAGGAAGCGGGGTGATGCGGCAGTCGCCGGCGGCCAAAATGCCGGGAACAGAGGTCTCCATCCTCTGGTTGGTCTTTATGAAGCCCTTTTTGTCCTTCTCAACGTCCACGAAATCTGTCGTAGGGTTTATTCCCACGAACATGAAGACCCCTTGAACCTCCAATGTCTTTTTCTCCCTGGTCTTGAGGTCCTCGAGCACAACTCCGTTCACCCCCGTCTTGTCCCCCTTGACCTCCTTCAGGATATGGCTCCAGTGGATCCGTATGTTCGGGGTTTCAAAGGTCTTCTCATGGAGTATCTTTTCGGCCCTGAGCTGGTCCCTTCGGTGTACGAGGTTCACCTCTTTTGCGAGTTTCGCGAGATAAATGGCCTCCTTTACGGCCGTATCCCCTCCGCCCACGACCGCTATGGTCTGGCCCTTGAAAAACGGCCCGTCGCAAGTTGCGCAGTATGAGACACCCTTTCCTAAAAATTCCTTCTCCCCGGGTACCCCGAGCATCCTGGGCTTTGCACCCGTTGCGACTATTACGGCCTTTGCCCGGAGCTCACCCTCCGAGGTCTTTACAACCTTAATATTTCCGTCGAGCCCTATATTCTCGACAGCCGCAAACTTTATCTCCATGCCGAACCCCTTTGCATGGGCCTCGAACTTATCCATCAGCTCCTGGCCGCTTATGGAGGGGAAGCCCGGGTAGTTCTCTATGACGTCGCTCAAGGCTATCTGCCCCCCGACTATCTCCTTTTCGATGACAAGCGTTTTTACCCGTGCCCTCAGGGCGTATATGGCCGCGGTGAGCCCGGCGGGCCCGCCGCCGATGATGATAAGGTCGTACATCCCCTGTCCTTTCGCCTCCGTCATTATTAATTACCTCTCAGCTAAATCCTGAACCTCTTATCTTAACCTTTCCAGAATGCAGGCACAAGCAGTATTAGAAGCGTGTAAATCTCGAGCCTGCCGAGTAACATGTTGAATATGAGTATGCATTTGCCGGCATCGGGTACCATGGAATAGTTCGAGGCGGGCCCTGTCTGGCCCAGCGCCGGCCCCACGTTTCCGAGCGTTGCCGCAGCCGATGAGACCGCGGTCCATGTGTCGAGGCCCGTCCAGGATAGTGCCATGGCCGAGGCGACAAAGATAATAAGAAAGAGTATCGTAAAGCCGGCGACACCTTTAATAACCTCCGGCGGCACAGCCCGTCCACCCAGCTTCACTGTTATTACGGCATGGGGGTGTATGAGCCGGTAGATTTCCTGGTAGCAGAGCTTCAAAAGGAGAAGCACCCGTATGCACTTTATCGAACCGGTTGTGGAGCCGGCCGAGCCGCCGAAGAACATGAGTATCAAAAGGAGGACCTGTGAAAAGGAAGTCCAGGAGGCAAAGTCAGCCGTAGAGTATCCCGTTGTCGTGGTTATGGAGACGACCTGGAACGAGGCGTACCTGAAAGACTCCGAGAGGCTCTTGTAAACGGTTCCGTTCAGGTTCAGCGTTACCAGAACGGTAGCAACGACCATAACCCCTATATAAAATTTGAACTCTTCGCTCTTTGGATAGGCCCTTATGCCTTTAGAGAAGAACCCGTAGTGGAGCGCGAAGTTCGTGGCCCCTACGACCATCAGTATCATTATGATCCCCTCGACGAAGACGTTCTGGAAGTGCCCTATACTAAAATTCTTGTCCGAGAACCCCCCCGTAGCGACCCCGCCCACCGTGTGGACAAAGGCATCGAACAAGTTCATGCCCGCAAGGACGAGGAAGACCATTATGGTAAAGGAAAAAAGGAGGTATATTTTCAGCAGTATCCGTGCCATCTCCTTTATCCTGGGGGCGAACTTCTCCCCCGAGATGTCCGATGCCTCGGCCCTGTAAAGCTGCATTCCCCCGATACCGAGAAACGGCAGTATGGCGACGCTAAGAACGATTATCCCCATCCCCCCGAGCCAGTGGGTCATGGACCGCCAGAAGAGTATGCCGTGGGGAAGGGATTCTATGTCGGTGAGTATCGAGGCGCCGGTCGTGGTAATCCCCGAGACGGCCTCAAAGAGGGCGTCAACGGGCGAGGGGAAGGCCCCGGATAGGAGGTAAGGAACAGAGCTGAAAATCCCCGCACTCAGCCACGAAAACGATACTATGACGAACCCTTCCCTGTGGCTTACCTCGAGGATCGGCCCCCTGAAGGCGAGGTACATGAGGGCCCCGACGGTACCGGTCATGATGAAGGAATAGAGGAACGTGAGGGTGTCGCCGTCTCTATAGAAAAAAGAGACGACCAGAGGCGCCAGCATGGCCAGCGCAAGGAAGATATTTATGAGCCCTACTACCTGAAAGGCTACCCTGAGCCTCAAACCCATCCTCCCTTTGGTTATCTTTTATGACAAAGACTTATAGCTTCCA
>JAUVFY010000190.1 GCA_030594025.1 Deltaproteobacteria bacterium
AACGGAATCTTATAGAATAAACCCGGTACGAGGTATGGAACTGGCCCTTAAATTTTTTATATCCATAGGGCATTGGACAATATGTTTCTTAAGAGAGCTGGGCAGGATGCTAATATTCCTGTCCAGCTTCTTCTACCTTGCCTTTCAACCCCCCATCAGGATCAGACACATAATAAAGGAGATGCACTTTATCGGTGTCCGCTCGCTTTTTGTCATCCTCCTTACGGCCAGTTTCACGGGGCTTGTACTGGGGCTTCAGGGCTACTACACTCTCAGGCAATTCGGCTCCGAGGCGCTTCTCGGTTCAGCCGTGGCCCTGAGCCTCATAAGGGAGCTCGGGCCAGTACTGGGGGCCATCATGGTAACGGCCAGGGCGGGCTCGGCCATGACGGCAGAGCTCGGGATAATGAAGATCTCGGAACAGATAGACGCCCTGGATGTTATGACCATCAATCCGATAAAATTCCTCGTCCGCCCGAAGATACTCGCCGGCATACTCGTTCTGCCGCTCCTTGTGAGCATCTTCGACGTGGTCGGCATATACAGCGGCTATGTGGTGGCGGTCAAACTCCTTGGCGTTACCGCATCGAGCTTCTTCCACGAGATGGCCTCAAGTATAGTATTCAAAGACATCTATACGGGCATAATAAAGTCGGTCGCCTTCGGCTTAATCCTCACATGGGTTTGCTGTTACAAGGGATATTATTGCAGCCGGGGAGCCAAGGGGGTGGGCAAGGCCACAACAGAGGCGGTCGTCCTCTCGGCGGTATTGATCCTCATGCTGGACTACTTCCTCACATCTGTACTCCTGTAGGAAGCCTCTGGTTATGGACAATGAAAAAAAGAGCAGCCTCGCCGTCGACAAACTGGACTTTTCGGGATAGAATGAAATTAAAAATTAATGTCTTTAAGGCCGCGGGGTACTAATGATTAGAATAGTCGACCTTAGAAAATCGTTTAACGGTTTTGAGGTCCTGAAGGGCGTAAGCCTGGAGATACCCAGGGGCAAGACGACCGCCATTATAGGCCAGAGCGGAGGCGGAAAGAGCGTTTTACTGAAGCATCTCGTGGGCCTTATAAGACCCGATAGCGGAGAGATATACGTCGACGATGTGGAGATAACAAAACTCAGAGGAAAGGAATTGGATAAGATAAAGAGAAAGTTCGGCATGGTTTTTCAGGGTGCCGCGCTTTTCGATTCCTTAACGGTCCTGGAAAACGTGACCTTTCCGTTAATGGAGCTTACCGACATGGACGAAGGGGAGATAAGAAAGCAGGCCATGGGCCTCTTAAGGGAGATAGGTCTTGCGGGCATGGGAGAGAAGTATCCCGACGAGATAAGCGGCGGGATGAAAAAGCGGGTGGGCCTTGCGAGGGCGCTTATAATGCGCCCGGAGTTCATGCTCTTTGACGAGCCGACAACAGGACTGGACCCGGTCGTTGAAAACGCCATTCACCAGTTGATGAAAGAATGTATGGGCGGCATGGTCGAGTGTACCGATATACTGGTCAGCCATAACATAGGCGAGGTGTTGAAGATCTCCGACTGGGTGGCCATGCTCCACGAAGGCGTCATCATCGAATCCTCAACGCCCGAGGGGCTCGTGAAATCACCGAACCCCGTCGTACAACAGTTCATCTACGGGAGCACGGAAGGGCCCATACAACTCTTTTGATAGAGTCCGCATAAAGACAGGACCGAGCCATGTATACCTAAAATCCAGGGAGGAAGGAATGCAAAAACATACCACAGAACTCATCGTGGGAATCTTCGTTGTCTTGGGCCTTGCTGCAATGACATACCTTTCTGTAAGGCTCGGGGATGTTGAAATCTTCGGCAGGAAAGGCTATATGGTCTACGCCGAGTTCGACTCCGTTTCGGGCCTTAGGGAGGGGGCCACCGTGGAGATGGCAGGGGTTGAGATAGGAAAGATAGAAAAGATACGGCTCAAGGACTTTATGTCCCTGGTTGAGATGAATATAAAACCGGACGTAAAGATACCCGATGATACCATAGCGTCGATAAGAACGAGCGGGCTCATAGGAGAGAAGTTCATAAAACTGAACCCGGGCGGCTCGGATGAATGGATAAAAGACGGGGACAAGATAACCGATACGGAGTCCTCGGTAGACATAGAGGAACTTATAAGTAAATACATCTTTAGCCTGGAATAAAAAAGGTCTTTTTCGAGAGATTAAGATTTGTTAAAGGGAAAGAAAAAAAGTTTGACCGTAGGGGAAGCAATGTTCCTTAACCGATCAAATTCAAGTATGCCTATGAAGCCCTGTCTGATCTCGCTCGCCGTTTTTTCTCTCGTCCTCTTTAGCCCTTTTCGGGCCCTGGCCGAAGACCCGCAGGCATTTTACGACCGAGAGGCCACAAAAGGAGAGCAGTTGCTGGTTGAAGAGTTATTTGCGCTTGAAAAGGAATCAGCGGAAGGGCCGGCTGAAGGGGAGTTTGTGGTTGAGGTATTACAACTGGCTGAAAAGGAGCCGTCAGCCGAAGAGGAGTTATTCGAAGAAGAAGAGTTTGAAGAACTCGACGAAGAGCTTGCCGGGATAGCCGACCCCATAGAACCTGTAAACCGCGCGATGTTCCATGTAAACGACAAGCTCTATTTCTGGGTCTTAAAGCCCGTTGCCGAGGGATACGGTTTTGTCGTCCCCGAGAAGGGGCGCATAGCCGTGAGGAGGTTCTTCTCTAACCTGACCACCCCCGTCCGTTTCGTAAACGCCGTGGTTCAGTTCAAGTTCGATGCCGCGGGAACAGAGCTCTCCAGGTTCGCAATCAACACCACCGTCGGGGTCCTCGGGTTCTGGG
>JAUVFY010000139.1 GCA_030594025.1 Deltaproteobacteria bacterium
AGTCTATTGCGTCATCGCAGGGCCTTCCCTTGAGCAGCGATTCAAAGAACCTCGGCGCCTCGAAAACGTTTAGCTCGAGTCTTGCAATCTTGCCGTCCTTTATCCTGACGATTATCCCGCTTTCCCCCTCGACCCTCGAGAGGTAATCTATCTTAAAGACCTTGTTCAATACGTGCCTTCCTGTATGCGTAGGTGTTCATCTTATCGATTAAAAGCATGCACTCCTTATGGGACAACCCGTTTTTCTTGAAGAGCTCCATAAGAGATTCTATGTTAGCGCCCTCCATCGGGCCGAAGCACCCGTAGCAGGGCCTATCAAGAGACGGGCAGAGAACCCCGCATCCGGTCTTTGTTATCGGGCCCAGGCACGGCTCGGCACGGGAGACGAGGAGGCACGCGATAGCCTTTACCTTGCAATCCATGCACAGACTGTACACCGGGACCGCGGGCCTCTTTCCCATGAGAAACGATACGAGGGTCTCAGCGAGTGCGTCTGTGTCAATGGGACACCCCCAGAGCTCGTAATCAACGTATACGTGGTCGGATATGGGCGTCGACGTCGACAGGGCCTCGATCGTTTCGGGAGAGGGATAGACGGTTTTTTTATAGGCCGGAAGGCTCGCCCAGTTCCTGAGGGCCTGTACCCCTCCGGAGGTGGCGCAGGCACCGATGGTAATAAGATGCCGCGAACGTTCGCGTATTTCGACGACCTCCTTTCTCTGCCGGTCTGTCGATATGGACCCTTCAACGAGCGAAAGGTCGAACTCTCCCCTGAGGGGCTTGTCGGTAGCTTCTCGGAAATAGGCTATATCATAGAGTTCGATTATGTCCAGCAGCTCCTCTTCCATGTTCAGTATCGTAAGCTGGCAGCCGTCGCAGGAGGCGAACTTGAAAACCCCTATCCTCGGTCTCTTCATAGCTAAATCTCCATTATCTTCAAGAATTGCTCTACGTCCGTGAACCTGAAGACCGGACCGTCCTTGCAGACGAACCTGGGGCCGAACATGCAATGACCGCATATTCCCGAACCGCAGTCCATGTTTCTCTCCAGGGAGATGAATATCTTCTCACCGGGGACCCCCCTTGCAACGAGTTCCGGCACGGCCCTGTGCACCATGATCTCCGGGCCGCACATAAATACGACGGTGTTAAGCGGGTTGAAGGTAACCCTGTCCAGGAGCGCCGTTACGACCCCCATCTCACCCCTCCAGTAGACCTCGGGGTCAGCCCTGTCCACGGTGAGATGGACCTCGAAGACGTCCCTGTACCTGGGGAACTCGTCCCTGAAGATAACGTCCTTCGGGGTCTTTGTGCCGTAGAGCAAGACAGGTGCCCTGGAGCCCCCTGGATGTGACTTGAGGATTTGCCTTATGATAGAACGCAGGGGGGCGATGCCGAGCCCGCCTGCGATTATCATCAGGTCCCTTCCCACGGTCTCCTCTATGGGCCATCCCGAGCCAAAGGGTCCCCTGACGCCCACGACATCACCCACGTTGAGTCTATCTATGGCCGTCGTCACATCCCCTGCAACCCTTATCGTATGCATGAGGTCGCGGTCCGCCGGGCAGGAGCTTATGGAAATGGCGGACTCCCCTATGCCCGGCACCGCGAGCATGTTAAACTGCCCGGGGGAAAAACTGTACGCCCTCTGTATTTCCCGGTCGCTTATCTTAAGGGCATAGGTGGCCGTATCCCTCGTCTCCCTCTTTATCCAGCGTATCTTTGCCTCAAAAGGAATGGTCTTATCGTACACCTTTCAAGGCCTCCAGTTCCTCTGTAATGTCTATGCCCGCAGGACACCAGGTTATGCATCTTCCGCACCCCACGCATCCGGGAAGTGCGAACTGCTCTTTTGTATATGCCAGTTTATGGGCCATCCACTGCCTGTAGCGCGCCCTCCTCGAGGGCCTGAAGTTGCCCCCGTGCACACGGGCGAAATTCCTTGAAAAACAGGAGTCCCACTTCCGTATCCTTACGCCCTTCAGCTCGGCCCCCTTCTGTGAAAACCCCGAAAGCCTTATTAGATCGTAACTTGAATTGCAGAAGCATGTGGGACAGACCTGCGTGCAGTTCCCACACTCAAGGTCCCTCTTTGCCGTATCCTTCCATCTCGGGTGCTCGAGGTTCCGGTAGATGAGTTCCGGGAGCTCGCCGTAAGGGACGGATTTCTTCATCGCCTTCTTACAACTCTCGATCCTCGAGCGTTTCTCTTCGAGGTCCCTGTCAGTCGCTTCTTCGCCGGCAATCCCCTCGAGAATGTCGCTACCCGCCGGGGTAGAGGCTTCAACGATAAAACTCTTCTCGAGTTCGCTCAGGACGATGTCCGCAACGTCGGTTACCTCAGGGGTCACCTCGGGCCCCGTGCCCATGGAGCTGCAAAAACAGTTATCTCCCGGATGTGGGCAGTTGACGGCGATGACCAGTGAATCCTTCCTAAGAGCGCTGTAGCTCGGGTCCCTGGCCGGGCCTTCGAGAAATATCCGGTCATATAGCTTAAGCGCCCAGGTATCGCACGCCCGTATACCTACAAAGGCAATGGGCCTACCTTCCTTTGCCGCGGGTTCGATCGCTATGCCCTTTTTCGATTTTCTGAAGGAAAAAATCTCATTTAGCGGGGGATGTAGGAATCTTTTAAAAGAATCCGGGCCGTTCGAGAAGGAAAAGACATCAACGGCTTTCTCGTCGGTTAGCCGGTAAGTGCCCCTTGCCTGGTAATCCCTGAAACCCGCGGGCAGGTCTTCAAAGCCGGCCTCCGAGAGGACGACCACACCCTGGGAGAGCTTCGGACCGATGACAGTATAAGATTCCCGGAGCTTATCGAAGAGAATCTTTAAATCGTCCTTTTTTATTTTTTTTATCTTTTTTATCTTTTTTTCCTTCAGTGATTCCATGCTCTTAACCTCACAACGGGCTTTGGTCAATCAACGGGCTAACCTTTTCCGCAGGCAATCAATCTGATTGTAATTGTAATATCCGGGTTGTCAAGATACGCTAATCCGTCCCGCGGCCCTCCTGACCGGCCTCGGGCCGTTTAAGAGATAAATCGCGCTCGTGAGGCCCCGTTTTTTCAAATTGTGCTAAAGTCCGGGATGAAGCCCGGTGAGCTTATAATTGCCGGGTTCGTCGCCGGCATGCCTGAAAAAACGCACAAGGAGCCAAATCCCGACCGCCGTCATGATTAGCCCCGTAAGGTCGAGCCACAGGGGCTGAAAATAGACCCCAGGGGTAATCTCCGTATAGGCGGGGACCTCGACGTGAAGCCCCCGGTAGAGGAAAGGTAGCGAGTTATTCAAGACATGGCCGAAAACAGCGGGTACGAGGGAGCCGGTCCTTACAATCCACCAGGCAAAAACGAGCCCCAGGAAAAAGGCGCTTAAAAACTGCCAGGGGTTTAAGTGGACTAATGCGAAGAGCAGGGCCGAGGCGACGGCGGCCATCCAGGGCGTGTATCGCCTCAGAAAACCTCGAAGCAAGAGGCCCCTGAATAGGCTCTCCTCTGTAAGCGGTGCGACTACACAGATGAGCAGGACCGAACCCCAGAGGCTCTTTTCAGGAAACTTAAAGAGCAACACGTCAACGAGCCATTCAGGCTGGGGGAAGAAAAATCTGAAGAGGTTATCCACCTCCGAGAGAATAACGTTCGCCCCGATAACGGTGATTGCGAGGGGAAAAAAGAGGGCCGTATTAACCGGTAAGAAGGGCAGGACCGAGCCGGCCGGCTGGCCTTACGTATGCCGATCCAGACGACGACCACGTAGGCTAAAAGGTTCATAACCGCCATGGCCGCCGGGTGACCCTTCAGCGGTAAATTAAAAATGCCAGAGAAGAACTCCAGGACGACTAACAGCACAAACGAGAGGGCCACGAGCAGTATTAGCAGCAATATGGCCTGAAAGATATTGGGATAAGCTTTTCCCATAAGTCCTCCCGGTCCGGCCCGTTAAATTTACCACCCAGGTAAAAAAATGCAAGACAATAAAAACCCCCGCAACAAAAATAAAAAAATAAAAAAACCCGGCAGGGGTCGGGTTTTTAAAGACTCTCTGGAATCCAGTTTTTTGATTTATTCTACTTTATTTTA
>JAUVFY010000234.1 GCA_030594025.1 Deltaproteobacteria bacterium
AACTACATAAGGGAACTCCTCTTCGAGCTCTTCGAGACTAACCACGCAAAGGACGTGCGCATCATATACGGCGGGAGTGTGAAGCCCTCGAACATCGACAGCCTCATGGCCCAGCCCAATATCGACGGGGCTCTCGTGGGCGGGGCGTGCCTCAAGGCCGAAGACTTCGCAAGGATCGTAAAGTTTCAAAAGGCCTGAGGCCCGGCAATGAAGTGAAACCTGGCAATTAACCGGACCACCGCCCCGCAAGCTATAAAACCAAAGACTCCAGGGTAGAATTCTTTAAATCCTGTGCGGAAGCACCCTGAGGCCCGGCAATGAAAACTGAGTGGCGAAGCACACCAGGCACACCAGTTGACTTCCCCCTTTAAAGCACACATTTGACCTCACGCAAATACATATTTTCCTTGCTTTTTTCCAGAAAATGCATTTAAATTAAAGATTATCCGAGGAGGCAAAATGTTTAAGGCTGCAATCGCGCTTCATATAACAGTAAGCGTAGTTCTGATAATAACGGTACTCCTCCAGGCCGGGAAGGGGGCGAGCATCGGTTCCTCATTCGGCGGGACATCGAGCCAGGCGATCTTCGGCTCCTCTGGGCCTACGACCTTCCTGACTAAGGTCACCACCGTCTGTGCGATTGTATTCATGCTCACCTCCCTGTATCTCACTTACCTTTCGGTAACGAAAGAGCGTTCCATAATGACCGAGGTGCCTACGGTAAAGGAAGTGCCCGCGGAGGAGACTCTACCTTTCCCAATGGAAGAGACTCTACCCTTGCCGACCGAGGAGACACCCCCGGCTCCGGTGGAGGGTCCTACCGGGGCTCCCTGAGAGGGTTAAGCCGGGAATTTTTTATTTGACTCTAACCAGTGCCGAAGTGGTGGAACTGGTAGACACGCCATCTTGAGGGGGTGGTGGGGAGACCCGTGGGGGTTCGAATCCCCCCTTCGGCACCATTTTTTACTTAATAAATTTTTTCCTGTAAAAACCAAGGGGTTGGCCTTTCGGCCAACCCCTTTTCAATGTCCCATAGTTGTGAAGAGCCCCGGGGTCTTATCGGCCCCGGGGCTCTTTAATTTTTTTAAATTTTTTAAATTTAGCTCAGGCTAACGGACGGGTAGTACAATTCGAGGTAGCGGGCTAGCCCCCCTCAGTGCACTTCTCTTTTCTTGGTAATCATCTCGAGCTCAAGGCCCGGAGGGAGGATACCCTCCTTGTATTGCTCCTCGTGCTTTGCGACCTGCGTCAGGAGCGCCGAAAGGAGCTCGCCGGCGGTCTTGGGGTGGAGTATAATCCTCCCGACGTTTACGTGTCTTTCGGCCCCGGGTAGGGCCTGGTTAAAGTCTATGAGGAACTGCTTTTTCGTGGAATAGACGATCGCGTTGTCCGCGTACCTGGCTGGCTCGTCCATTTTGTCGTGGGCCGGAATTTTACTTTCCTTTTTCTTCTCGGTCATGGATTTCAAACCCCCTATAAAAAAGTTTTGTCGAGAAAACCCCTTTTTTTTACCTGCGTTTTCTGGTTTCAGCCTTTGCCGGACGCGCCCAAAAACTCAAGGACCTTCTTGGCTGTCCCCTCGGCCTCTCTCACCGTGTCGCTTATGCCTATGCCCCGATATGCGCTCCCCGTAAGGTAAAGGCCCGGATGTCTTGCTGCAAGGGCCTCTATCTCCATGACCCTTTCAGCGTGGCCTATGGTGTACTGGGGCATGGCGTCCTTCCACCTGTAAATCCTCGTCAACTCGGGCTCTGCGTCTATTCCCATTATGTCCCTCAATTCCTCTTTTACAATCCGGGTCATCTCCTCGTCGCTCTTGAAAACGAGCTCGCTCTTCTTTGCCCCACCCACGAAGCACCTTATGAGCACCATGTCCTCCGGGGCGCGGTAGCTCCACTTAACGGAGCTCCAGGTGGCAGCCATAATCCTTCTATTCTCCGTTCTTGGAACGACAAAGCCGAAGCCTTCGAGAGGGCGCTTTACGTCCGACTTTTTATAAGCAATGGACACCGTGGCGGTCGAGACATAGGGTATTGTGAGGAGTCTTTCAGAAAGCTCCCCGTCGATACTTTCCAGGAGCCCGGAGGCCACGTAAGAGGGTGTGGCGACAACGACGATATCGGCGTACAACGGTAGCTCGTCCTCTAAAAGGACCTCGTAGATGTCGTCCGCTCTTACGATGTCGGCCACCTTAGTTC
>JAUVFY010000205.1 GCA_030594025.1 Deltaproteobacteria bacterium
GGTGAGTGCCTCCGGGTTCCGGTCTTTTTGTTTTTTTTGTTTTTTGGGGTCCATCCCCTGAGCTTACCTACTTGGGTACCTTCTCCCAGTCCTTTAAAAACTTTTCGATCCCCACATCGGTGAGCGGGTGTTTTGTAAGCTGTTCCATGACCTTGAAGGGAATGGTTGCGATGTGTGCGCCAGTGAGGGCCGCATCGAGGACATGAACCGGGTTTCTTATGCTGGCCACGATAACCTCGGCGGTATAATCGTAATTTTCGAATATGTCCATTATCTGGTGGACGAGGTCCATGCCGGTGTGCGATACGTCATCGAGCCTCCCGATGAAGGGGCTTACATAGTTGGCCCCGGCCTTTGCGGCGATAAGGGCCTGCAGCGGTGAGAAGATAAGCGTTACGTTGGTCTTTATCCCCTCTCCGGAGAGGGTCTTTACGGCCTTCATGCCCGCGAGCGTCATGGGTACCTTTGTTACGATATTCTTGTGTATCTTGGAGAGTTCTCTACCTTCTTTTACGAGCCCCTCTGTGTCGTGGCTCACCGCCTCGGCACTAACCGGGCCGTCAACTATCGAGCATATCTCCAGTATAATCTCCTTGAAGTCGCGTTTTTCCTTTGAAACGAGCGTTGGGTTCGTGGTCACACCGTCGACGAGCCCGCAGGCATGGGCCTTTTTTATCTCCTCAATATTGGCGGTATCTATAAAGAACTTCATACTGTCCTGCCTCCTTTATGGTTTTTTAAGCTCCATATCCCTGAAACTAAAAGCTTGACTTAAAAATTCTACTATGCAAAAATTTTCTTAATAATTTCAACATGATTTGCAACAGCCCAAAGCCCCGGGACTCGTTCAATAAAAAGAATATAGCCCGAATTGGCCCCCATTTCAAGGCCAAAACTCAGCCATTTGCCCGCAGTTGAGCCGGAAGGAAAGTCAATGGAGTCAGTTCGTGCCGAAGTGGCGGAATTGGTAGACGCGCTAGATTCAGGATCTAGTGGGTGAAAGCCCATGGGGGTTCGAATCCCCCCTTCGGCACCACCTACTTTCTTTTTGGGGAAAAAGAAAGTAGGCAAAGAAAAACCGGCTTAAAAAAAGGAGCCTCGAATGAAAGGGTCAAATCCGCGCACCCTCATCATAATCCCCGCCTATAACGAGGAAGATAGCATAGGCGGCGTCATAGAGGCCGTTAAGAGTGAGGGGCCCCCTGCCGACATCCTCGTAGTTAACGACGGCTCATGGGACAGAACATCCTCCATAGCAAGGCGATACGGCGTTACCGTTGTCAACCACCCGTTCAACATGGGCATAGGGGCGGCGATGCAGACGGGCTACAGGTACGCTGAACGGGCAGGATACGATATAGCCGTCCAGGTCGATGCCGACGGACAGCACCTCGCCCATCAGATAACTCACCTTATCGAACCTATATTGAATAACGACGCACACGTGGTCGTGGGCTCCAGGTTCCTCGGCAAGGGCGGATACAGGCCTTCTGTTGCAAGGTACGCCGGCATGGCCTTTTTCTCGAGGGTCGTATCCGCAATCCTGAGCGAAAGGATAACCGATACCACCTCCGGCTTCAGGGCCGCCGGAAGGGAGGTAATAGAATTTTTCAGCGACAACTACCCGGACGACTATCCAGAGGCTGAAGCGCTGGTGTTGCTTCACAAAAAGGGCTTTGATATAATGGAAGTCCCCGTTGAAATGGCCGAAAGGGCGGGCGGCAGGTCCTCGATAACACCCTTGAGGTCCCTCTATTATATGATAAAGGTGCTTCTGGCAATATTAGTAGACCTTTTAAAGAAGGTAAGATAGGGGAACCCGGTATGCAGATCGTCCAGATAATTTCCCTGGTTATAAGCTTTACCTTCCTCATCGTGCTCATAGACTTCATAAGGAGGGGGCTCCTCAAGGAAAAGTACTCCATACTCTGGCTCGCCTCCATATTCGCCATAATCGTCCTTTCCCTCTGGAGGGACCTTCTGGACAGGGTCGCAGCGTTTGTAGGGATTGCCTACGGGCCATCGCTTCTTTTCCTTGTGGCCTTTGCTTTCGTGCTTCTCATACTGCTACATTACTCAGTTGTCATATCGATACTTACCGAAAGGAGCAAGACCCTGGCCCAGGAGATAGCACTTTTAAAGGCAGCCCTGAAAGATGGGGAAAAGGCTGAAGCTGAGGAGGAAAAAGAATAGCCTGGTCCGGCTTTTTTCCTGAACCGGCTGTTTATTTTTCTTGAGGGGACCTTCAAGGCAAGTGTTAAGCTATATGGAAAAGTTCTATGAAAGCAAATGGTTTCACCTGGGAGCGGTCTCGCTCCTTGCGGCCTGCGTGCTCATCGTCTACTCGAACACATTTAACTCGACATTCCACTTCGACGACACCCCCCAGATAGTGGAGAACCTGAAACTCCGGGACCTTAAAAACCTCCCGGAGATAGTTATGGGCTCCCGCGGCGTTACAATGGCCACCTTTGCCATGAACTATGCCGCAGGTGGGCTCAACGTGGTGGGCTACCACATCGTAAACACGTGTATACATATAATAAACGGCATACTGGTCTATTTCCTTGTTTTCCTTACA
>JAUVFY010000150.1 GCA_030594025.1 Deltaproteobacteria bacterium
AACCCCTGAAGTTTTTTATCGGCGGGACTGACCTTCCAACGCTTTTTCATTCTTTAACTGAAACCGAACCGCTCAGACATTAATAGATCTTTCTCTCTATAAAATCCCCCCTGGCGGGTCTTGAAAAAGGTAAAAATTTTCAGTTATTCTATCAACAAAAAAACTTATGGTCAAGGATTGATTCGTTCAAAAGAAAAAGTGTGATGTTGGAAATGTAAGAAAGGTTTTTTGGAGAATTAACTTTTAAAGACGGGAAGGGCTAAACTCAGATCCTTATGAGCTTTCCCTTCTTCCCCTTCCAGAGAAGAAGTAGCGGGCTCGCGACGAATATGGAAGAGTAAGTTCCAACAAGGACACCGAGGGCAAGGGTTAGAGAGAAGTCATGTATAACCTCTCCCCCGAAGGTTATAAGCGCTATGAGGACAAGTAGGGTCGTACCCGAGGTAACGATGGTCCTCCTCAAGACTTCGTTTATGGACCTGTTTATCAAGGTGGGAAGGTCCTCTCTCGTCTTCTTCGCTAAATTTTCCCTTATCCTGTCGAAGACGACGACCGTGTCGGTCAGCGAATAGCCGGCCAATGTAAGTAGGGCCGTGACTATAAGCAAATTAATCTCCTTATCTATGACAAATATTATCCCCAGCACGGCCAGAACGTCATGGAAGGTCGCCGCTACCGCGGCCACCCCGAAGCGGAACTCGAACCTCCATGCAACGTAAAGAAGGATGCCGAAAAGCGCTATAGAAACTGCCAGGAGGGCGTCTCTCTGGAGCTTCTTTCCCACCGTGGGGCCCACCTCGGTCGTGGAGTCCACTATGAAGGGGTTCTCAGAGAGACCCTCTGTGAAGACCTCTCCAAGGGTCGTTGAGATCTTCCTCAGATCCCCTTCGGGCCTCTTTATCCTTACGAGGAGCTTATTGGTGCCGGCAAACTCCTGAAGGTCCGCATCCGGGAAACCGCCCTTTGTAAGGAGCCCCCTCACGTTGTCCATCTCAAAGGGTCTTTCGAACCTGAACTGTACGGCCACTCCGCCGGAAAAATCCGTACCCAGGTTCGCCCTTCCCAGGGGTATCGAAAACGCGGCTATAATGCCTGTTATTGCAAGTACAGCCGATACAACGACGGCTATGCGCCTTTTACCGAGAAAATCTATCCTCGTCTCTCCCCAGATGTCCATCAGACCTCCGTTAATGCCGTTATGCGTTGTGCGTTATACGTTATGCGGAAAGATTTTTTAAATGCGTACAACGCATCACGTTTTTCAAATACTGAGCCTCCGTACCCTGAGCTTCAAGTTCTGTATATCGAAGGCGACCTTGGTCCCGACGAGCGCGGTAAAGAGGTTTATGAGTATCCCGAGGCTCAAGGTCACGGCGAAGCCCTTTATCGGGCCGCTTCCGAACTGGAAAAGGACGGCCGCCGTTATGAGGGTCGTTACGTGGGAGTCTATGATGGTCCACCAGGCCCTGTCATAGCCCGCGTCCACGGCCGACCTCGGTGTCCTCCCGGCCCTAAGCTCCTCCTTTATCCTCTCGAATATCAGGACGTTCGAGTCAACGCCCATGCCCATGATGAGTATTATGCCCGCGATGCCCGGAAGCGTTAGAGTTGCGTTGAACCACGCCATCGCCCCGAGGAGCATGAGTAGGTTGAGCGCGAGCGCAATGTCTGCTATAAGCCCCGAGACCCTGTAGTAATAGAGCATGAAGACGAGTACCAGTATGCCCCCGAGTATAACGGCATTTATGCCGGCCTCGATGGAGTCGAGCCCCAGCGTTGGCCCCACCGTTACGTTCTGTATGATGTTGACGGGGGCGGGAAGCGCCCCGGCCCTCAAAACTATCGCCAGGTCAGTTGCCTCCTCGTAGGCGAACCCCCCCGAGATGCTCGCCCTCCCGCCGCCTATCCTCTCCCTTATGACCGGCGCGGAATGGATGTTCCCGTCGAGTATTATGGCGAGCCTCCTGCCCACGTTCTGGGCCGTTATCCTCTCGAAGATGCGCGCCCCGGTAGAATTGAAGGTCAGCGCCACGTAGGGCTCGTTGAACTGAGTGTCAAAGGCTACCCTGGCGTCCGAAAGGAGATCCCCGGTAAGAAGGGTCTCCTTCTTCACGAGGTAGGGTGTCTCCTCAACTATCCCGGTGGCCCTGTCGTATCTTTTCTGGTAGAGTATCTCCGAGCCGAAGGGGATGCCCCTTGCGAGCGCCTCGAAAGGGTCGTCGTCCTCGTCGACGAGCCTGAACTCGAGCACCGCGGTCTTGCCTATGAGCGCCAGGGCCCTTTCCGGGTCCTTGAGCCCCGGAAGCTGTATGACTATCTCACGCTGCCCCTGGCGCTGTATAACGGGCTCGGTTACGCCGAACTTGTCTATCCTGTTCCTTATTGTCTCAAGGGCCTGCGTGGCCGCCCAGTCCTTTATCCTCGTAACCTCCGAGGTTTCGAGGCTGTAAAGTAGCCTCCGCTCTGCCACAGACGGGCTCCCGAAGATGGGGAACTCGTCGGCCATGAGCCCCGTTATCCGCGCCTTCGCGTCTTCCACCGTGTAGGTTATCGAAACCGCGCTCTCCCCCTCCCTCTCGACGCTTTCAAAGGGGATGCCCTTCTTTCTCAGAAGGGTCTCCACGTTGTTCGTAAGCCTCTGGGTGAAGTTTTCAACGGCCTTGTCCCTGTCAACGTCGAGAACGAGGTGCATTCCCCCCTGGAGGTCAAGGCCGAGCACTATCTTCGGGACGGTATCGGCCCAGAAGGAGGGAAGTCTATTCGACAAGGGCGTTGAAGGCAGAAAAAGGATAACCGCCATGAGTGTAAAGCCGCCCAGTAATACAAGACGCCAGAAAATGCTCTTCATAAATTAATAAATTCCCAGATACCCTTAAAAGCTTTTTTTAAAGAATAATTAAAACTTCAAGGCACAAAAAAAATGCCCGCACGTTTTTTCATCGAGTCCACCGGCCGGAACCAACCCACCCGCCCTAACCCGAAGGCTTCCTTACGGCCACTGAGTCCTTGGTCACCTTGACCCTCACGTTCTCGGCCACCTCCATGGTGACCGTATCCTCGGAGACCGAGGTTACGCGGCCGTGAAGACCCCCGCTCGTCACGACGCTGTCTCCCTTCTCGAGCCTCTTTACCATCTCCTTGTGCTCCTTGGCCCTTTTTTGCTGGGGCCTTATAAGGAGGAAGTAGAATATGACGAAGAGCAGTATAAGGGGCAGCATGCTCGCAAACCCCGTTGCCGCCGGGGAAGACGCCTCCTCGGCGTATGCGGGAACCGCCGGAATAAACGGAAAAAAATAGAGCACTTTGGACCTCCTTTTTTAAGTGAAAACCATGTGAAAAAAATTCAGCCGAAATTTTTTTAATTTAATTTAAGCCGTCGCCAAACCCATCTTTTCGTAAAACGATTCCCTGAATGCCTCGAACCGGTCCTTTTTTATCGCCTCCCTTATCCGTGCCGTAAGAAAAGCATAATAATACAGATTATGAAGCGTATTCAACCTCGGGGCAAGTATTTCCCGGGCCATGTAGAGGTGCCTCAGGTAGGCCCTCGAATAATTCCTGCACGTATAGCAGCCGCAATCGGGGTCCACCGGGTTGGGATCCCTTTCGTATTGACTGTTCTTTATAACCAATTTCCCCTCCGATGTAAAGAGGGTTCCGTTCCTGGCGCACCTCGTGGGCAGCACGCAGTCGAATATGTCTATGCCCCGGGCCACCGCCTCCACGATATCCTCGGGCTTCCCAA
>JAUVFY010000055.1 GCA_030594025.1 Deltaproteobacteria bacterium
AAGGGTTTTAACGGGTCATGTTGATACTTCTATGCTGATTAAAGCCTTATACATGTGCAGGCCATAGTGGTAAGTTGTAGCTCAGTGACCCCCTTCCCAAGATTTTTTAATTGAAAGATGTTTGAAGAAGGCAAGGTTGATATGGTATTTGGTGTGTAAAGGATACACGCAGGACCTTAATTAAAAGTTTTTGGAAGGAGAGGATAATCCATGCACTTTCAGGACGTAATAATAAAACTGCAGAAGTTCTGGGCCGAAAGGGGCTGCATAATCCACCAGCCATACGACCTCGAGAAGGGCGCCGGCACCTTCCACCCGGCAACGTTTTTGAGGGTCCTGGGCCCCGAGCCCTGGAAGGCCGCTTATGTCGAGCCCTCGAGGCGTCCCACGGACGGCCGGTACGGTGAGAACCCGAACAGGCTCCAGCACTACTACCAGTTCCAGGTGATATTAAAACCCTCGCCCGACGACATACAGGACATATACCTCGCGAGCTTGAGGGACCTCGGAATAGACCCCCTCGAGCACGACATAAGATTCGTCGAGGACGACTGGGAATCGCCCACCCTGGGCGCCTGGGGGCTCGGCTGGGAGGTATGGCTCGACGGTATGGAGATAACCCAGTTCACCTACTTCCAGCAGGCCGGCGGGTTCGACCTGAACCCCGTCTCCGGGGAGATAACCTACGGGCTCGAAAGGATTGCAATGTATTTGCAGGGGGTTGACAGTGTGTTTGACCTTAAGTGGACCGAGGACGTAAGCTACGGGGACGTCCATCACAGGGGCGAGGTCGAGTACTCCAGGTACAACTTCGACGAGGCCTCAATAGAGATGCTCTTCATGCTCTTCGACATGTACGAGGAGGAGGCAAAGAGGCTCGTCGAAAAGGACCTCGTATTGCCGGCCTATGACCTGTGTCTCAAGTGCTCCCACACCTTCAATCTACTGGATGCGAGGGGGGCGATAAGTGTTGCAGAGAGGACCAGCTACATCGGGAGGGTCAGAGCCCTTGCCCGGGGCTGTGCCCGGGGGTATCTTAAAGTGAGGGAGGAGATGGGCTTTCCGCTCCTTAAAAAGACTAAATCTTAGAAAACCAAATTCCCTGGTAATCAATACTTCGATACGTTCAGTTCCTCCATCTTCCCTTCGACCATGAAAACAACCCTTTCGGCTATATTCGTGACCCTGTCCGCAATGCGCTCAAGGTTGTGAGAGACCCACATGAGATACGTTGCCCCCTTGATTATCTTAGGGTTCTCTATCATAAGGAGCAGAAGCTCCCTGTATATTTGCTCATAGAGGGCGTCCACCTCGTCGTCCTCGTTGCATATGAGCCTTGCCTTTTCCGCGTCCCTATCTGTGAAGGCCTCGAGACATCTTTTTAGCATGCTCCTCGCTATTTCTGCCATCCTCGGCACGTCGACCAGGGGCTTTACCAGGGGTTCGTCCCCTATAAGGAGGCTTATCTTTGCGATCCCCTCTGCATGGTCGCCTATGCGTTCGAGGTCTGTTATTACGTTCAGAATGGCGGTGAGTGTTCTCAGGTCCACGGCCATTGGCTGCTGTGTGGCGATAATGAGCATGCAGCGTTCCTCGATGTCGAAGCGTTTCCTGTTTACAAGACGGTCGTTCCTTATTATCTGTCTTGATTTTTCGATGTCCCTTTTTTTCAACGCCTCGACTGCGTCCTTTGTGGCCTCGGAAACCATCGCCCCCAGCTCGAGAACTTCCCCCTGGAGTTCCTTTAATGCCTTATGATAGGCCTCTCTTACCATCTCCCCTCCTTTTTATCCGAACCTGCCGGTTATGTAGTCTTCGGTCAACTTGTTTGCAGGGGTGGTGAAGATCTTTTCCGTCACGTCGAATTCTGCCAGATCACCGAGCATGAAAAACCCCGTGAAATCCGAAACCCTTGCCGCCTGCTGCATGTTGTGCGTGACTATAACCACAGTGTAATCCTTTTTGAGCTTTGCAATCAAGTCCTCTATCTTGGCGGTGGCAATGGGGTCGAGGGCCGAGCAGGGCTCGTCAAAGAGTATGACTTCGGGGTTTACGGCTATGGCCCTCGCTATGCAGAGCCTCTGCTGCTGGCCGCCCGAAAGGGTCAGGGCGTTCTGGTGGAGGTTTTCCTTTACCTCTTCCCAGAGGGCCGCCTTCTTGAGGCTCTCCTCGACCGCTTTGTCGAGCCTCTTTTTGTCTTTTACCCCGAATATCCTGAGCCCGTAGGCTATGTTGTTGTAGATAGACTTGGGAAAGGGGTTCGGCTTCTGGAAGACCATCCCTATACGCCTTCTTATCTCTATGGGGTCGGCCTCGGGTGAATAGATGTCCATACCTTCGTGGGTTATCTCTCCCGTAAGGCGGAAGTCCGGTATCAGGTCGTTCATCCTGTTAAGACATCTTATAAAAGTAGATTTCCCGCATCCCGAGGGGCCTATAAGTGCGGTTACGTGGTTGGCCCTTATGGTCATGTCCACTTCCTTGAGGACGTGTTTTTTCCCATACCAGGCATTGAGTTTCAAGATGCTGAAGACACCCTCGTCTACCATTTTATCCTCCTCTGAAATCTGTGTCTTAAGTATATGGCAATGCTGTTCATTATAAGGGTTAACAAAAGAAGCACTATTATGGCCGCTGCGGCGTTCGTGGCGAACCCCTTCTGGGGCCTTGAGACCCAGTTAAAGGTCTGGATGGGAAGCACGGTGAAGGGGTCGAATACGCTTTCGGGAAGGAAGGCTATATAGGTGAGCGCCCCAATTGCTATGAGGGGGGCCGTCTCACCTATTGCCCTTGAAAGCGCGAGTATCGTGCCCGTAAGTATTCCGGGCATGGCCACGGGAAGGACTTGCCTTAAAATCGTCTGCCACAGGGTCGCACCCAGGGCGTAGGAGGCCTCCCTTATGGAAAATGGTATGGCCTTGAGTGACTCCCTTGTGGTTGTTATTATTATGGGAAGTATAAGAAGCGTCAGAGTCAACGCACCGGATATGACGCTCCTTTCAAGGGCAAGGGTCCTTACGAATATCCCGAGCCCGAGGAGCCCGTATATTATGGACGGCACGCCGGCAAGGTTGGCGATGTTTATCTCAACCAGCTTCGTAAGCACTCCCTTCTTTGCATATTCTTCGAGGTATATGCCGGCACACACGCCCAGGGGGAAGGAAAAGAGCGCTGTAAGGCCCATTACCCAGAGTGTGCCCACGATGGCCGAGAGTATCCCGGCCCTCTCGGGCCTTCTCGAAGGAAAGCTCGTAAGGAATGACCAGCTGACTCTGCCCAGGCCGTCAATTAGGATATCTATTATAAGGACCGAGAGGAAGACAAGCCCTACAACGGTGGCCACAAGCGCGGTAATCTTGAAGACCCTGTCGATAAGTTTGTTTCTGGAAAGGGGGCCTTTTGTCACCTGTACTCCTCCCTGAACCGTTCTTTGAGCCAATGGCTCATGAGGTTAAGCGCAAGGGTGAAGACAAAAAGCGTCATGCCCGCGGCGAAGATGGTCCTGTACTCGAGTGTCCCTGAGGGGGTATCGCCGAGGCTAACCTGGACGATATAGGCTGTTATGGTCTCTATGGGCACAAGCGGGTTCAAGGTGAGCCTCGGCTGCTGGCCCGATGCGATGGTCACTATCATCGTCTCCCCGATGGCCCTGGAGACTGCGAGGACAAAGGAACTCATTATGCCCGAAAGGGCGGCGGGGATTACGACCTTTACAGCCACCTGGAAGCGCGTTGCCCCCAGGGCGTACGCCCCTTCCTTTAAGTCCATGGGGACGGCGTACATCGCGTCCTCGCTCAATGAAGATACCATTGGTAGAATCATTATGCCCATGACTATTCCCGGGGCGAGGGCGTTGAAGCCAGCAAGCCCCGGGATAAGCACCTGGAGGAGGGGCGTTACGAAGAGAAGCGCGAAGTAGCCGTAAACGACCGTGGGCACGCCCGCGAGTATCTCAAGAAGGGGTTTTACGACTTCTCTGAACCTTGCGGAAGCGTATTCGCTCAGGTACACGGCGCTCAGAAGACCGAGGGGGATGGCTACGAGCATTGCTATGAAGGCAACAAGAGCTGTGCCGCACACGAGCGACATTATGCCGAAGTGCTTGTCAACGAAGAGCGGGGTCCACTGCGGGTCGGTGAGGAATTCAAAAAAGGAGACCTCCCTGAAGAACTCGACAGTTTCAAAGATAAGGATGCCTATTATTCCTATTGTCGTAAGGATGGAGAGGGAAGCGCAGATAAAGAGTATCCCCTTTATGCACCCCTCGGTTATCCTTTGTCTTGAACGTCTGTCCAACTCTACCTCAGAAGCTCCTCTATCTTCACACCTGTTTTTGAGCCCTTGCCGCCGAAGACCGTCCCTACGGTCCTGTTTTCAAATTTCTTGATGGCAAGACCGTAAGCCTCATCTGGAAGAGGGATGTAGCCCACCTCTTGAGTGAGACCCGGGGCATTCTCGAGATAAAAGCTTACAAATTCTTCGACCTCGGGTTTCGCTGCGGAGTTTTTGCTTACATAGATGAATATGGGCCTGGAAAGAGGCTGGTAGGTGCCGTTGTTCACTGTGGCAAGGCTCGGAAGTATCGGCCCCTTACCGTTTGCGTCGTTTTCATCGTCGATGGGCACGAGCTTTAGCTTGTCTTTGTTGAATTCATAATAGGCCAGGCCGAAAAAGCCGAGTGCATAGGGGTCCGTTGCTATGCCCTGGACAAGGACGTTATCGTCCTCGCTCGCTGTGAAGTCTCCCCTGCTCGCGCCTTCTTTACCCACTATGGCCTTGGTAAAGTAATCGAAGCTACCGGAGTCCACGCCGGGGCCGAAAAGGTGAATCTGCCTTTCCGGCCAGCCGGGCCTTATCTGGCTCCATCCGGTAAGCTTTCTCTGCGCCCCTGGCTCCCATATCTTTTTTAACTCTTTAACGGTCAGGTAGTCAACCCATTCGTTCTTAGTATTGACCATTACAGCAAGGCCGTCGTAGGCAACGGGAAGCTCGATGTACTCGATACCGTTTTTCCTGCAGAGCTCCACTTCCGTGGGCTTTATGGGCCTTGAGGCGTCTGATACGTCGCTCTCTCCCCGGCAGAACTTCTTAAACCCCCCGCCGGTACCCGAAATACCCACGGTTACCATTACCTTGCCCCTTTTTTCTATCTGGAACTCCTCTGCAACGGCCTCTGTAATGGGGAAGACCGTGGATGAGCCGTCCACCTTTATGAGTTTTCTTTCGGCATATGCATCTTGAGTGCCGGCGGTAACCGCTGCCAGTGCGAGCGATATGGCCAGGATTGTGGTTTTAAGTCCATTCTTTTTTCCGTACAGCATTGACTTACCTCCTTCTTTGCAAGTTTAGCCCAATTTTGTTCCGGTTGTGTTACAAAAATGTGAAAATTCCGTTAAGCCAGCATAATGAAACCTCCGTGCCGTGCTGCCGATGGCTCACGTTTCAGCATCGGGCCTGTACGCAAGACCCGTCTTCCATGTCGCGGGAGAAGAATTTGTATGCAAAATAGATGGGGCAGTAGCGGTACTTGTCGGTGGTGCAGTAAGTGCTCTTTACCCTATGGCCCGGTATAGGTCGGGTTATGAATGCATTATAGAACTTCCCCTTTTCCTCATCTTCAAAACACGGACATCTCACCTGAATCACTCCTTTATTTTTCTTTTTTACATGATATTAGCCGAAAAATGTTACACGAGTATTACGGGCTCATGGCATTTATGTTAAAATTTTAAAGGACATTATCCCCCGCGCACAGCCATAGGGGGCCACACAAGCAGGTTAAAACCCGCCAAATAGGGATTGACACGGCTTCGGTGATTCGGGTAGTATGGAGACAGTAATATTAAGGGTCACAGACCATCCACCTCGGCCCTTTCCCCGGCGTTTTTCAGGATTTTTGCAAAATAAAGCAAAAATAGGCAAAAATAGGTGAAAAAAAGCAAAAAAAGCAAAAAAAAGCAAAAAAAGGAGTTTTAATTCATGGGTACAGCCAGGTCCCAGAAGCTTTTTAAAAAGGCGGAAAAATTAATCCCGGGCGGGGTGAACAGCCCCGTAAGGGCCTTCAAGGCGGTCGGCGGCAGGCCCCTTTTTATAAAGAGGGCAAAAGGCTCCAGGATTTACGATGCCGACGGCAACGCCTATATCGATTATGTCGGCTCCTGGGGCCCCATGATACTCGGACACACCGACACCAGGGTCACCCAGGCGCTTAAAAAGGCGGTGGAAAAGGGTACGAGCTTCGGCGCGCCCACAGAGCTCGAGGTAGAGCTTGCGGGGCTCGTCCTCGAGGCCTTCCCCTCGATGGGCATGGTGAGGTTCGTAAATTCCGGCACAGAGGCCACGATGAGCGCCATAAGGCTCGCAAGGGCGTATACCGGAAGGGACAAGATAATAAAGTTTGAGGGCTGCTACCACGGCCATTCGGACGGGCTGCTCATAAAGGCCGGTAGCGGCGCCGCCACCCTCGGGTTGCCCGACAGCCCCGGCGTGCCCGCCGAGATAGCGGGCAAGACCCATAACGCCGTATTCAACGACTTGAGCTCCGTAAGGAAGATACTCGAAAAAGACCCCGAAGGGGTGGCCTGCGTTATCGTCGAGGGCGCCCCGGGAAACATGGGCGTTGTCCGTCCAAAGGCCGGTTTCATGGAGGGCTTGAGGGTACTTACACGCCGTTACGGGGTTGTGTTTATAATGGATGAGGTCATGAGCGGCTTCAGGCTCTGCTACGGAGGGGCCCAGAAGGTATATAAGATCGAGCCTGACATGACATGCCTCGGCAAGGTCATCGGCGGGGGGCTTCCGGTGGGGGCCTTCGGAGGCAAAACCGAGATAATGGAAAAGCTCGCCCCCTCGGGGCCCGTTTACCAGGCGGGCACCCTTTCGGGCAACCCGCTGGCCATGGTCGCAGGCATAGAGACACTCAATCAGCTTAAAAAGAAGGGGACATATGAAAAGCTAATAGGTACTACCGACATGCTCTGTGACGGGGTTGAGGAGATAGCGAAAAGGCGCTCCGTTCAGTGCCGGGTGGCAAGGGCAGGGTCAATGTTCACCGTCTTTTTTACCAACAGGCAGGTCAAAAACTACCAGGATGCAAAGAAATGCGACCTTGAGAAGTTCTCAAAGTATTTTTTAAGGATGCTCAAAGGGGGGGTTTACCTTCCTCCCTCGCAGTTCGAGGCCGCCTTCGTAAGCCTCGCCCACGCCAGGGCCGACATAACGAAGACGCTCGAGGCCGTGGACAGGAGTTTTAAAGGGTTATAGGGGTTCGGACAACGGGACAACCGATGCTGCCTTATGAATTTTCTGCGCGAGCCAACCCCTTACTAATCACTTTAAAACGCTTATGATATTGGAGAAATCGTCGGTCCAGAGTCCTCCTCCGCCACTCGCCTTAAGGGGCCCCCACCGGGGGTCATCTGAGAGACCTTTCAGATCACCGGCCTTACGTGCCATCACCACCCATGTCGAATTGCGCTTCAATTCCTCCTGGTCCGCCATGCCCACTTTCATCTCCTGTACGAGGCTGAAAAGGCCCGCGTCGTGAGCCAGGTCGCTGAGGACCGTCTCAAGGTCCAGGTATCTATTTGAGA
>JAUVFY010000089.1 GCA_030594025.1 Deltaproteobacteria bacterium
ACCTCGCCGTTGAGGACGTGGTGGGCCATGTAACACTGGACAGGCGGTTTTTCCGCCAGGCCGCCGGGGCCTTCCTTTTGAAGATAGAGGGCGACAGCATGACAGGAGCGGGCATAGAGGACGGCGATCACGCGCTCGTAAGGCCCCAGAAGGAAGCGTCCAGCGGGGACATAATCGTTGCGATGCTCGACTCAGAGGCCACGGTAAAAAGGTTTGTAAAGAAGGCACACTCCATAGTGCTCAAGCCGGAAAACCCCGCCATGGAGCCCATACAGGTAAGCGGTGGAAGGGACTTCACGATCGTGGGCAAGGTAATCGCGGTGATAAAGCGCCTGGAGGGTTAGGCCCGTGGCTACAGAGATAAGGGAACCTATAAAGGTCATGGCCGTATTCGATAAAGGGATAAGGCCGGTAAAGTTCAGGTGGAACGACAGGGTATACCCGGTAAAGCAGATAACATACACTTGGAAGACCAGGGTGGGCTCGGCCGCCGTTATCCACTTTGCCGTAACCGACGGCTCCACCCTCTTTGAACTCACCTACAACCTCTCCACCATGAAATGGGCGCTCGAACAGGTCGACGAGCCCTGAAACGCGCCCCGGACATCCGGATATAAGCTTATAAGCTAAAATACTAAAATACCATGAACCGCCCGAGCCGCACCATAATGCACGTAGACATGGACGCGTTTTTTGCCTCCGTCGAGCAGAGGTGCAACCCGCGCCTGAGGGGCATACCGGTGGCCGTTATAGGCTCGGCCCAGAGGACCGTCGTAACCACCGCGTCCTACGAGGCGAGAAGGTACGGGGTGAAGACGGGGATGAACAAGTTCGAGGCCAAAAGGCTCTGCCCCGGCCTCACGTTCGTTGTCGGGGATAACCAGAAATACATCGACACCTCAATGCGCATCCTCGCCATCCTGAAGGCCTTCTCCCCGCGGGTGGAGCCGTACTCCATAGACGAGGCCTTCGTGGACGTAACGGGCGCTTTTTCACTTTTTGGCTCGCCCGTTGAGATGGCCACAGCAATAAAAAACAGGATAAGGAAGGGGCCGGCACTCACATGCTCCGTCGGGATAGCGCCGAATAAGCTCCTTTCAAAACTCGCCTCTGGCATGGAAAAACCCGACGGGCTGGTGGTCATAAAAGACCGGGACGTCGAAAAGACCCTTCGCCACCTGCCGGTAGACAAGCTCTGGGGCATAGGCCCGAGGCTCACCGAGCACCTCGCGGGGATGTCCATAAGGACCTGCGGCGAGCTCGGAAGGTGCCCGGCGGGCATTTTAAGAAGTCGCTTCGGTATAATCGGGGAGAGATTAAAACTCATGGGGTTGGGAATCGACGACGAGCCCGTCGGGGCCGAAGGCGACGAAGAAGAGGCAAAGAGCGTAGGACACTCAACAACTTTACCCGAGAACGTATCCGACAAGGAGATTATAAAAAGATACATCCTCGCCCTCTCGGAGATGGCAAGCCATAGGGCAAGGAAATACGGGCTCAAGGGCAGGAAGGTGAGCCTCACCGTCCGGTACCCTGACTTCTACACATTTACGAAGATGAGTACCATGCCGCAGGCAACGAACGATACCCGCTCGGTATACCTCCATGCCCTCGGCATACTGGATTCCATAAGGCTGAAATCCCCGGTAAGGCTCCTCGGCGTGTGCATATCAGATCTCCTAAGAGACTGCTCGCAGGTCCCGCTCTTTGAGGAGGAAAGAAAAAGGGAAAGGCTCCTTGAGGCAGTAGACGGGATAAACGACAGGTTCGGAGAATTCACCCTCACATGGGCGACGGTCATGGAAAGAACGGACGGGCCGGGGGTGATATCGCCTGCGTGGAGGCCCGACGGGGTAAAGAGGGTCGAGGTAAGGTGAGCGGACATTAAAAGTCGGGGCGAGTCTGGGAAAGCCGGTGAGAGCCGGGAAGTAGGCCCCGTCCTGGAAGCGACCCGGGACATTTAACCCGTCTTTACGGCAAGGTCATAAACACCCCCCATTATCCAACGCATGGTCTTCAATCAACGTGCGTCCAAAGGCTTCCGCCCCTCCACAGCCTTCCTGTACTCCCCGAGCACCGCCCTTTCGAACATCTCACGTGTCGTGCCGTCGAGCGGGTGCGCCACGTCCTGGTAAGAGCCGTCTTTCATCTTCTTTGCGGGCATGGAAAGGAAGAGCCCCGAGTTGCCGTCAATCACCTTCAGGTCACGGATAATAATGCATTCATCAACCTTGACCGTGACATAGGCCTTGAGCCGCGGGTTGTCCTCAATCGGTATTACCGTGACTTCCGTGATCTTCATAACCTCCTCCTTGTTAGATTAAGGTAAAAATTCTAATTGCTCCTGGAGGATATCCGGTTGAGATTTAAATTACCGTAGCGTCAAAAGATGCCCCGAGCGCTTACGAGCCTTCTTTCCGGATGTTTCTTGATGGGTTTATCGGGTGAGAGCCATACCACGATGGCTTCAAGGATGAAGTGCGCTGAATGATGTGCTGGACAAGAAGAAGAGTAACAAAGATTTTTTATGTTGTCAATTAAACATGTTGAAACATTATTAGTTCAGTTTTAATTCCCCCCATGGGGCTCCTATTCGGACTCAATCACTATAGAGGCCGCCTCTCCGCTTAACTCGTCGCTGAACCTCAACACGGTATCGGTTATCTCGGCGACTCTGAACCTTCCTTCGATGATATCCCCTCTTTTAACGAGAAATACATCTTCTCCACTGGTCAAAAAAACCGTCTTGTCCTTTTCCTTTTCCAGGAAGCCGATAAACGTGATGCTTGCCTTGAACGTCTCAAGGGGAGAAGGGGGCTTGACAACCGGTAGGGGCTCGAGCGTTGGTTCAGCTCCGGGCCCTTCTTCGGGAGGCTTCGGCACGGGGAACTTAAGGGGGCTGAATATATTCTTACTAATCCCCTTGTAAGGAGGCCTGGGCATGTCAAGGCGGTCAAGCCTGAGCTCTGGCAGGTCCTCAAGGGCCGATGGCAGCGCCGCCGTGGGGCGGACAGGGGTTTTCCCGACGGGCGCTTTACGAGCGGTCTCGAAAAACCCGCTATTGTAAGCGATTATCCCGATCCATATAAAAACGAAGAATATCAGTATCAACTTGTCTCTGCTCAAGGCTCTGTCCGTCCTTTAAAAAAATCAGCGGTCCTTTAATTGATTATAAAAATTGTTTATAGAAAATAGGTCGAGACTTTTATATTCAAGGCTATTGTCCCCTCGCCTTTACCGCTCGAGAATGTAATCTCTTCGACGGCCAGGATGTGGGGTAATACCTCGATATCGTAGATAAACCTCTTTATCTGGCGGTAAGTGCCTTCCACCGGAAACTTTATAGTGTATTTGGAGATGTCCGTCTCCTTTACGGTTATGGGGTCATAATCACCGGTGGGTATCTGGAGGGCGTTTTTCCTTGCCGCACGGAAGATATCGTTCAGGACCTCCGTAAGTCCCTTATGGTCGGGGATGCGGGCCTTGAATGTCTCAACCCCGCTCGTGACCCTTTCGAGGCGCTGCCCGGCACCGGGTCTTTTAAGCCCTTGCTTTAAAACGGCTATCCTTTCCTGTATGGAAAGTATCTCGTCCGATTGTCTTGAAATCTCGGTTATGCTGAAGACCGCATTGCCTGCGATTATAACGAGAAGTATCGCAAGAAACGGCCCAAGGGGCTTTTTTATCCACTCACTTTCCACAGCCGGGACTCTACCTATCATAGCATCTCACCGCTTACGTATTTGGCGGAGACGTCGAAGGTAACGAAGCTCTCTTCCCCGGCATCCTTTTTTATAACGTCTTCATGCCTGAGAAGAAAAACGTCACTGAACTCGTCCGAGCGGCCGAGCCTGCCAACGAGCCTCAAAACTTCCTTCTTTGACTTTGCCATCCCAGAAACTTTTATGGTCCTCGTTTCAAACTCGGGGCTTATCTGGACGATGGAAACCCCCTTTGGAACTTTTTTTTCGAGGCTCGTTAAAAGTTCCGTCCACGAAAATGCCTCTCGAGCTATGAGCCTGTTTATATAATTCACTTCTTCTGTAAGGAGCTTGATATCCTCACGGGTTGCCGTCGGCACCGACGAGCCTTTCGCTTCAAGGGTCTTATCAAGCCGTGTGAGCTGCTCGCCCAAAAGTGTTATCTGAGACCGGTTGAACCTGTAGAGCTCCACATTGTGCCAGGTGTAGGCGGCCGCCAGGAGTACTAACCCAATGGCGACCATATTCGGCACTATGCTCCTTCGGCGCCTCTTTGTCGAAAGGTTTATGTCTATCTTCATCATGTTATATGACCGTTTATTGAGCGGCCACCGCCCCTATGGCGGCAAGGAGTGTCGTGGTATCGATGCCGTCAAAGCCGGTCTCGGCTCCCCCGGGCTTTAACATATCTTCGGGCCTTACGACGACCACCTCTTTTTTGGTTATCGTCTCGAGAGCGTCTGTAAAACTTTCATCACCGTTAAAAAGATAGCTCCTTTCAAGCCCTACCCCGGGGTGCCCGCCGCTGTAAAAAGCAAACGACGCGCCGAGCTCTCCGACGAACTGCTCGGTCGAGCCGTGCAGGGACTTGCAGCGGTAAAAGTCCATGACTCCGCCGTTGAATATGGAGACAGAAAAATACCCCTTCATGCGCATGATCAGAGAGAAATTCCCCGCTTCGCCGACACTCCCACGAAGGAGCCTCAGCAGGTTGAGAGAATGTATGTTGACGTTGGTAGTCGAAAGGCCCAGCTCCGCAAGGGCGTCTTCGTATCCCTTTACAAGATCCCTTTTCACCGCAACTGTGAGGACCTTTACGGTGGGCTCCTTAGAGAGAACCTGGTAATCTACTGTTATCTCCTCGGGCCTCATATACCACGTCCTGGCAATCTTCCATCTGACGACCTCGTCAGCCTCAAGGGCCTTTGCGGGAAGCTCTTCGAACTCCAGGATGGCCGTCTTTGCGAAGATATCCGGGATGGAAAGCGATACGTTGCCGGACCTTATGCCCGAGGCCTCTAAAGCGTCCACTGCGGAACTCTTGAACCCCTCTATACTAACGGCGAATCTGGGCTTCTCCCCGCCCGCCGCCTCGGGTATGTCCACCCCGGCGTACCTTTTCAAGAGCCACCCCGGGCCCGACCTCCTTGCCTGGACTACAACAATGGTGCCGATATCCAGGGCCATGCCTGTAACACTCCTCTTTATTCCCATAATGGTTATTCCACGAACGTGATCCTGTTTATCTCCTCGAGGCTCGTATCTCCCCTTATGACGCGTTCCACGGCCACCTGCCTCAGCGGTATCATGCCATCATCTATCGCCTTCTTCTTGATGTCCGAAAGAGTGCGCTTGTTCGATATCATGTCCCTTATCTCGTCAGAAAGGTCCAGTATCTCTACGATGGCCGTTCTGCCCTTGAAGCCGGTATTATAGCACTCATCGCATCCCCCGCCCTCGTAGAAGGTAACGTTGGCGTACTTCTGAGGGTCTATGCCGGAGGCAGAGAGTGTATCGGGCTCGATCTTCACCTCTCTTTTGCACCTTGAGCACAGAAGCCTTATGAGCCTCTGGGCAAGGATGCTGTTCATCGCGGAGACGAAGTTATAGGGCTCTATGCCCATGTGTATGAACCGCCCTATCACATCGAAGACGTTATTGGCGTGGACGGTGGTAAAGACAAGGTGACCCGTAAGGGCGGCCTGAATGGCGATTTGAGCGGTCTCCGGGTCGCGTATCTCTCCGACCATTATCTTGTCCGGGTCGTGCCTGAGTATGGACCTCAGTCCCCTTGCGAAGGTGAGACCCTTTTTCTCGTTCACCGGTATCTGGGTAACCCCCTTGAGCTCGTACTCCACGGGGTCCTCTATGGTTACTATCTTGTCTTTACCGGTGTTTATCTCACTTACTGCTGCATAGAGGGTCGTTGTCTTGCCGCTTCCGGTAGGCCCTGTGACGAGCATCATCCCGTAAGGCTCCCATATCATCCTCCTCAGGTGGCGCACGGCCTTCGTGCCGAAGCCCAGCACATCGAGCCTCAGGTCACGGAACTCA
>JAUVFY010000130.1 GCA_030594025.1 Deltaproteobacteria bacterium
CCCCTCCCTTACGGACCTCAACGCACTGAGCACCCTTTCGAGAGCGTCCGGCGTGTGCGCGTAGTCCACATAGGCCTTGAACCGGCCGCGTCCTGCCGGAAGGCCCGTTTCGGTGACCATCTCGAGTCTGCCGGGCACGCCCTTGAGCGCATTAATGCCCCTTGATATCCGGGGGGCCTCGATATTGGCCGCGAACCCGACCGCCACGGCCGCCATTATGTTATAAAGGTTATACTCGCCCACAAGCGGCGAACGGACATCCACCGTGCCCCCGGGGGTATTTACCCGTGCCTCTATGCCCTGGGCCGAGAGGGAAAAATCCCCGGGGTATATCCGGGACCTTCTCCTGTCGCTTATGATGCTGTAGCTCAAAGGGTCCTTTAACCTGCCGGTAAGGGCCTCGCCCCACTCGTCGTCGACGTTTACAACCGAGACCCCGCCTTCAGCCTCGAGCGCGGTGTCCGTAAAGAGCCGGGCCTTTACGTTAAAGTACTCCTCCATCGTATGGTGGTAGTCGAGATGCTCGGGGCTTAAGTTGGTAAATACCCTGACGGCGAAGCTGCACCCGTCGATTCTTTTCTGTGCGAGCGAATGGGAGGATACCTCCATTATGCAGTGGGTCACGCCGGCATCCTTCATCTCTCTCAAGATCATCTGCAGGTCGTGTGCCCGGGGCGTTGTAAAAGGCGCGGGAAGGGTCTTGCCTGAGTACCTGTAATTAACGGTACTTATTACCCCGGGATTTATGCCCGCCTCCTTGAATATGCTCTCTACGAGATATGCCACCGTGGTCTTGCCGTTGGTCCCCGTGATACCGACCAGGTTCATCCCCTTTGAAGGCTCCCGGTAGAACCTTACGGATAATTTCGCAAGGGCTTCATTCACGTCGGGAACTATTACCTGCGGCACGTTAACGTTTTTAACCGGGGCTTGAGAAAGCACGCAGGAGGCCCCCTTTGCCGCAGCCTCCACCGCGAAGTCCCTGCCGTCGACGTGCTCCCCCTTGAATGCGGCAAAGAGGTTTCCCCTCTCAACAGACCTCGAATCACATGAGATGCCCGTAACCTCCGCGTCCTCAAAGGAAACCCCCCGGTGCTCGGTCTTTTCTATAAGGTCCTTTAATCTCACGTTCCTAATGAAACCACACCGAAACAGGGGTCTGCCCCTTTGCGGTCGAGCCAGGCGGGGGGCTCTGCTTGAAGGCCCTCCCGCTCCCCCTAAGGTCCACCTCCATGGACATCTCGTTTGCTATCCTCAAGACCATGCGCATCGTCTTTTTCCTGAAGTCCGGTACTGAAAGAGACCCTTCGGCAACCGGCCGGGCGGTTTTGGGCTCCAGAAACTCCGCCCGGGCGGTCTGTACCTTGGACAGGGCGGCCCCGGCTTCAAGGATCCCGGGCTTCGAACTTCCCGGGTATACACCCATGTATGAGAGGCTCTGTGTTGCTATCTCCTTGAAGACCGGGGCCGCCACTACCCCCCCGAAATTTATCCCTTCGGGCTCATCCAGTGTAACGAGGATGGAGAGCCTCGGGTCCCTTGCAGGTACAAATCCCATGAAAGAGGCTATGTACTTTCCCTTTGCGTATCCGCCGTTTTTGAGGTCGGGCTTCTGGGCCGTGCCGGTCTTGCCGGCTACCTGGAAATGGCCCTCGTCAAACGCTGCGAGTTCGCCCGTGCCGCCGGCCTCTGTTACTCTTATGAGCAGGTCCGTTACCCTCTTTGCGGTCCTTTCGGATATAACCCTCTTTATTATGACCGGGTTGGACTCGAGCACTGTCCTTCCGTCCGGGGCTTTTATGGATTTCACAACGTAAGGCTTCATGAGAAAGCCCCCGTTTGCGAGACTGTTCAATGCCGTTGTGAGCTGTATGGCGGTGACCGAGATGCCCTGGCCGAATGATATCGTCGAGAGGTGGATCCTGGACCAGTACCTGTAATTCCTTACCGAGCCCCTTGCCTCGCCGGGCAGGTCCACGCCCGTGGTGCCACCGAACCCGAAGGCCTTCAGGTACCTGTAGTACTTAGCCCTTCCAAGCTTTTCCGCGGCCTTGGAGGCGCCTATGTTGCTCGAGTACTTGACTATGTTCGCAAGGGAAAGCCAGCCGTGTTTTTTGTGGTCGTGGATCGTCCTGCCGCCGACCCTGTATTTGCCGTTTTCGCAGTAGAATATGTCTTCGGGCCCGACGACACCATCTTCAAGGAGGGCCGCAAGGAGGAAGACCTTGAGAGTTGAACCGGGCTCAAAGCTGTCGGTGACGGCCCTGTTGCGCCAGTCGCGGGGCCTGAAGCTTCGGAATTTGTTCGGGTCAAAGGTGGGAATGGTTGCCATGGCGAGCACCTCTCCGGTGGCAGGGTCCATGACGACGGCCGTGCCCCCTTTTGCGCCCGCCTTGTCGATGCCCTTTCTGAGGGCCTTTTCAACGATATACTGGACCGTGGAGTCTATTGTAAGGACCACGTCCATGCCCCTTGACTGGCCCTGGATGTCCTCAAAGATAAGGTGTCTTCCCCGGGCGTCCTTCTCCACCACTACCTTGCGTGATGCGCCCTTTAAAAAATCGTCAAAATAGAGCTCGACCCCTTCGAGGCCCTTTGAATCAACGCCCGCAAAACCTATGAGGTTGGATGCGAGACGCCGGTTGGGATAAAACCTCCGGCTCTCCTTGACGATCCCTATGCCCTGCATCTCTATCAAGTAAGCCCTCTTGGAGGCCGGCAGGTCTACAAGCCTCTTAAGCCATATGAAATTGCCTCTGGAGCCCAGACGCCTCTTAAGCTTTCCGGTGCTCATCTTAAGAACAGGCGCAAGCTTGCGGGCGAGCTTTCCGGCCCCTTTGACCCTCGCGGGCTGTGCAAACACCGAGTCCACCTCCAGGCTTACGGCCATCTCCTTTAAGTTCCTGTCGAATATGCCGCCCCGTTTTGACTCTACGTTTATTATGCTCTTTTGCTGGCTCCTGGCCAGCTCCTCAAGGACCCCGCCCTCGAAGACCTGTATGTAGAACGCCCTTAAAAAAATTACACCGAAGAAAAAAACGAATACCCCGAAGACTACGAATATGCGGAACCTCAACCATGTCCCTAAGAGTTTCATCTTATGCGTATAATCTGTCCGTTCGTGGGATAGCCGAGCCCGAGTTCCCCCGTTGCGATTCTTTCGATCCTCTCGGGAGACTTAAGCCTCTCGTACGTAACCCTGAGCCTTTTGTTCTTCTCGATAAGCTCCGCCCTGGTCCTGTTTAACTCGGATATCTCGTAGCCGATCTGTACGTAGGTGAGCCGGCTGCCGAGGTAGCCGAAAAGAACGGCGACGATTACCACAGATGCGATGATCGCATAATAAAGAAAACCCATGTCCCTCAGGTCCCGCCTGGCCTTTACGTGCTGGACCTTCAAAACACGGGGAAATCCGTTTGTTACCGCAAGACCCATAATTGAATCCGTTAAAGTAAAATTAAATTAAATAAAATAAATTAAAACTTCTCCACCGCCCTCAGCCGGGCGCTCCTTGCCCTGGGGTTCGCCTCTATCTCCCCGGGCCCGGGTGATACCGCCCTCCTGGTTAAAAGCCTTACAGAGGGGACAAGCCCGCAGACGCATTCGGGAAACCCGGGGGGGCAGACGCAGCCCCGGGCGAGTTCCCTGAAAAATCTTTTAACCTGCCTGTCTTCGAGGGAATGGAAGGATATTACGACCATCCTCGCCCCCCCTCGAAGAACCGCTATACCGTCTTTAAGTCCTGCCTTGAGGTTTTCCAGCTCTTCGTTTACCGCTATCCTCAATGCCTGGAAGACCTTTGTTGCCGGGTGGATCTTACGGGGCCTTCTGCCGGCCGCCTCGATGACTATCGCCGCGAGCTCCCCGGTCGTCTCTACGGGTTTGACTTTTCTCGCCCGCTCGATGGCCCGGGCGATCCTCCGGGCGTTTCTCTCTTCACCGTATACGCGGAAGATCCTTTCAAGCTCTGCCACGTCCAGTCCGTTTACGAGTTCATGGGCCGTAAGGGTCTGAGCCCTGTCCATCCTCATGTCGAGCCTTGCGTCACGGCGGAAGCTAAAACCCCTTTCCGGGCTTTCGAGCTGAAGGGACGAAACACCCAGGTCAAGCACTATCCCGTCAACTTCTTCTACGGCGTGTTCGGCGAGCACCGCCTTTAAGTCCTTGAAGTTCTCCTTCAATATCAGGCACCTTCTGGCGTAGGGTTTTAGTGTAACTCTTGCAGCCTTGAGGGCGTCGGCGTCCCGGTCCAGCCCTATTACCCTTCCGTCTGGCCCCGTTGCCTTCAAAATCTCGAGTGCGTGACCTCCGCCGCCAAGTGTAGCGTCAACGTATATGCCGCCCGGGGTGCACCCGAGATAACGGACCACCTCCCCCGG
>JAUVFY010000214.1 GCA_030594025.1 Deltaproteobacteria bacterium
CACCCTTTCTGCTCTTGTAGACGACGGGTTTCGGGGGCAGGTAATCGCCGCCGTAGTTGTCTTTTATAAATGCCCTCGCAGCCCGGAGCGCATCGGTAGAGAGCCTCGTGGAGTCGGTTCTCATATATGTTATAAGGCCCAGCAGGCCATCTCTTCCTATCTCAACCCCCTCGTAGAGCTGCTGTGCGATGGTCATGGTCTTTTTGGCCGTAAAACCGAGTTTTCTCGAGGCCTCCTGCTGGAGCTTGCTCGTTGTGAAAGGGGGCATGGGGTTCTTCTTCCGCTCCTTTTTTTCGATATCCTTGACCGTAAAGGTCACCCCTTTGAGTTCTTCGAGGATCTCGGTGGCCTCGTCCTCTGAGCCTATCTCGAGCTTTTTGTTGTTCTTTTTTACGAGCCTGGCCGTGAAGCACGGTTCTTCCCCTCTCTCACAGAACTCTGCGGTTATTGACCAGTACTCCCTGGGGACGAATGAGCGGATCTCGTTTTCCCTTTCGCAGATGAGCCTTACGGCGACGGACTGGACCCTGCCGGCGCTTAAGCCCCTTCTCACCTTTTCCCAGAGGATGGGGCTTACCTGGTAACCCACGAGGCGGTCAAGCACGCGCCTTGCCTGCTGGGCCTCGTACTTGTTCCTGTCAAGTGAGGTGGGGTGTTTAATGGCCTCTTTTACGCCGCTTTCCGTAATCTCGTTAATGAGCACCCGGTAGACCTTAAGGCCGTTCTTTCCGGCGACCTCTTCGGCTATGTGCCATGCGATGGCCTCGCCCTCCCTGTCCGGGTCCGGGGCGAGCAGTATCCGGTCAACCGATTTGCTGGCCGTCTTCAGTTCCCTTATGGTCTTGGCCTTCCCCTTTATCGTCACATAATGGGGGCGGAAGTCGTTTTCTATGTCCACGCCGAGTTCGCTCTTGGGAAGGTCCTTTATATGACCGACGGAGGCCATTACGTTAAAGTCCTTGCCAAGGTACTTGCTTATGGTCCGTGCCTTTGCGGGTGACTCGACTACAACGAGAGATTTCTTCATCGTTTAAGTTACACTCCTATAAATTGAATCTTCATTTCTTTTGCTAAAACCTTCTTATAAAGATCTTTCCCGGCTGCTGCCCTACCAACCCCCTCAGTTCCATGTCGAGAAGAACCGATGAGGCCCTCTGAGGTGTTAGCCCTGTCTTTTCCGCCAGGACGTCTATGTGAAGGGGTTCAGCTTCGAGAAGGTCCATAATCGATTGCTCCGTGCCCCCGAGCCCCGGGGCCTCCGGCCCCCGGGAGGTCCCGGCCCCTTTAGATGCCGAGGGCGGCCTGTAGCTCAGGCTGAAACAATCGAGAATATCCACGGCCCCTTCAACCAGCATGGCCCCTTCCTTTATGAGTTTGTTCGTGCCCGCGCTCTTTCTTGATGTGGCTTGGCCGGGCATTGCGAAGACTTCCCTTCCGCAATCCAGGGCGAGCTTTGCCGTCATTATTGCGCCGCTCTTGAGAGGGGCCTCGACCACAACCACCCCGAGGGCGAGGCCGCTTATAATCCTGTTCCTCACGGGGAAGTTTCGCGGGAGCGGCGGCGAAGACATGGGAAGTTCGCTCATAAGGAGCCCCCTTTCGGCTATCTCCTCGTAGAGGGCTTTATTCTCCCTCGGGTAAACGCAATCTATTCCAGTACCCAGAACTGCCACCGTCTTCCCGCCCGCAGAGAGCGCCCCCCTGTGGGCCGCCGAATCGCAGCCCCTGGCCATCCCGCTTACAACTACAACGCCTGCTTCGGCCAGTTCCCCGGCTATCCTTTCGGCCATGGCGAGGCCGTAAGGTGAGGGACGTCTCGTGCCCACCACCGCCACCACGGGAATATCCCATTCAAAGGGCTTTCCTTTTATGTATAGCAAAAGGGGCGGATCGTGAGTTGCAAGAAGCGGGGTGGGATAGTCCCTGTCAGCTAAGGTTGTGACCCTTACGCTGTTTTTTTTGATGCGTTCCAGTTCCTTTTCAACCCACTCCCAATCGGACCTTTTAATTTTTCTAATTTTGTCCGCGATTCCAAGCCCTGACGGGTCCGCCCCGGCCGGGACAGACCCGTCAAATATGTCCTTTAAATCAATGGACTTTTCGGCCAGTTCCCTTAAGGCCCGCCCGTTTATACCTTTAACTGCCCCCCTTGCCCCCTTTGCCCTCGTAAGAGCCAACCAGTATTTGAGATTCTCTTTTTTCACTTTCTTTACGCGTACGGGGCCGGGCAAATTTCAGGGATGGCAATCTCTTGCCATCCCTGTTCAAAGGCGCTACCCGCTTATACGGCGAATCACGGTGTCTTTACAATATCACCGCTCATTATGGACTTCAAGCTCTTCAGTATAACGGCCGTTGAGAATTGTTCCTTCGCATCTATCACGATGAGGGCCCCGATCTCTTCGGACGGTAGAGCGATGGTCTTTTTCTTGTCCAACG
>JAUVFY010000210.1 GCA_030594025.1 Deltaproteobacteria bacterium
AAGGGAAAGGTATACCTTGCGGGGGCAGGCCCCGGGGACCCGGGACTTGCGACCCAGAAGGCCGTAGAGGCCATAAAGGAGGCCGACTGCATAATCTATGACTCCCTTGCCAACGTAAAGCTCCTCGAATGTCGCAAGGCCGGCGCTGAAACCGTCTTCGTGGGGAAAAAAGGCGGGATAAAGACCGTAACCCAGGACCGGATAAACAGGCTTCTTGTGGAAAAGGCCCGCAAGGGAAAAACCGTGGTAAGGCTAAAGGGCGGGGACCCTTTCATATTCGGCCGCGGGGGCGAGGAGGCCCTTTCGCTCGTCAAAGCCGGTATCCCCTTCGAGGTAATCCCCGGGGTAACTTCTGCAATGGCCGTTCCCGCCTATGCGGGGATCCCCCTTACACACAGGGACTTCGCCTCCTCGGTCACCTTCATAACCGGCGAGGAGTCCCCCAAGAAACGCACGACTATAGCTTGGGATAAGCTCTCCAGAGGGGACGGGACGCTTGTTTTCCTCATGGGATGGAAGAACCTCTCCTTTATAGTCAAAAAACTCATAGAGAACGGAAGGGACCCCAAAACGCCTGCGGCAATGATCCGCTGGGGCACGCTTTCCAGGCAGGAAACAATAATCGGGAGGCTCGAAAACATAGTCGAGGTCGTAAAGAAAAAGGGGATAAGGCCCCCGGTCGTAACGGTCGTGGGCGAGGTCGCGGGCCTGAGGAAAAGGCTCAACTGGTTCGAGAAAAAACCCCTTTTCGGAAGAACTGTCCTTGTTACCAGGACCCCCGAGCAGGCGGGCCCTTTCTCGAAGATACTCGAAAGATACGGCGCAGAGCCCCTTTGCTTTCCCCTTATAAAGACCGTCCCTCCCGCGAGCTGGAAGGGCCTTGACAGGGCCATTAAAAAAATTTCCAGCTACGACTGGGCTATCTTTACGAGCGTAAACGGTGTTAAGTACTTCTCCGAGCGCCTACCACAGCTGGGTAAAGACATCCGGGAGCTAAAGGGGGTTAAGATCTGCGCCATAGGACCCAGGACAGAGGAGTCTATTAAGGCTCTCGGCATTAGGGTGGACCTCACCCCGAAGGAGTTCCGGGCCGAGGCAATAATCCGGGCGCTCGGAAGAGGTGGGATAAAGGGGAAGAGGTTTCTTCTTCCGAGGGCGGCCGAGGCGAGGGAGGTGCTCCCCGAGGAGATTAAAAGGCTCGGCAATAGAATAGACGTCGTAGCGGTCTACAGGACGATAAGGCCGAGGAAAGGCGCTTCGGAGCTGAGGGAGATGTTTAAAGAGGGCCGCATCGATTGCGTAACCTTCACCTCGTCCTCGACCGTTACGAACTTCGTAAAAACGTTTAAAAAAGGCGAACTCGGCGAACTCTTGAAAGGGGTAAAGATCGCCTGCATAGGGCCCATAACGGCAGATACTGCCAGGGGCTGGGGCCTTGGGGTGGACATAATGCCCCGGAAGTACACCACCAAAGCCCTGGCCGAGGCCATGGCTAAGTACTACAAAAAGTGACCGTTTTTTTATAAAATTCTTTTAATGTAAAAGTAACGGTTTATAAATCGTTGTGCTGTATCATATAACTTAGAAAGGAAAAGGCCATGTACTTTCCAAAATATCGACCAAGAAGGCTCAGGAAGTCCGCCGTACTCAGGCGGATGGTTAGAGAGACACAGCTTACTACGGCCGACCTGATACTTCCCCTTTTCGTCACTTTCGGCAAGGGGGCGAAGAAACCGATAAAGTCCATGCCAGGACACTACCAGCTCTCCGTGGACCTTATAGTCAAGGAGGCCGGGGAGGTAAAGGAACTCGGGATACCCGCTGTAATACTCTTCGGCATCCCGGAGAAAAAGGACGAGACAGGCTCGAGCGCATTTGACAAAAAGGGCCCGGTACAGGAGGCCATAAGGGCCATAAAGAAGAGCGTGCCCGGGCTTCTTCTCATAACGGACGTCTGCATGTGCGAATATACTTCTCACGGCCACTGTGGTATCATAAAGGATGGTGACGTAGATAACGACGCCACCCTCGAGCTCCTCTCCCAGGAGGCCCTGTCGCATGCCGAGGCCGGGGCCGACATGGTCGCCCCTTCGGACATGATGGACGGTAGGGTGCGCTCGATAAGGAAGCGGCTCGATGATGAAGGTTACAGCCACGTACCGATAATGAGCTATGCGGTAAAGTACGCGAGCGCCTTTTACGGCCCGTTCAGGGAGGCAGCCGAGTCTACGCCCGAGTTCGGGGACAGGAGGAGCTACCAGATGGACCCGGCCAACTCGGACGAGGCCCTCCGTGAGGTAAGGCTCGATATCGAGGAGGGTGCGGACATACTTATGGTGAAGCCGGCTCTTCCGTACCTCGACGTCATAAGGAGGGTAAAGACCGAGACCGGCTATCCCGTTGCGGCATACAGCGTAAGCGGCGAGTTCTCGCTCGTAAAGGCCGCGGCCGAGAAGGGCTGGGTAGACGGCGAAGCGGTAATGATGGAGA
>JAUVFY010000053.1 GCA_030594025.1 Deltaproteobacteria bacterium
ATTTCGTCGAAAGCGTAAAGAAATGGACAGGCGGCCTCGGTGCGGACGTGGTACTCGATAACCTGGGCGGTAACGTGCTCCCAAAGAGTATCGACAGTGTTAGGCCGCTGGGCATTGTGGTAGCGTACGGATTCGTGGCCGGCACGGAAGTCACCTTCGACATCCTGAACTTCTTCTTCGCTCAGAAACAGCTACGTGGTTCAATGTTCGGTGACGTCGAAGATTACAACTGGGGGATACAGCAGGTCCGCGCGGGCCGGATAAAACCCATACTCGACCACACGCTCCCTTTGAGCCGGGCTTCTGAGGCGCACCGGCTTATTGCCGGCGGCAAGGTCATGGGGAACATCGTACTGCTTCCCTGGGCCGAATAGAGGCTTCTTCGGTTCGAAAGGAATCTGAACCATGAATGCCTTCATCAAGCTCAACAAGGGCCTCATGAAGATGCCCGTCAGCTGGCGGCTCTGGCTGATTCTTCTCGTTTTAGTAAACTTTGTCATGCCGCTTTTTTACCTAAGCCGTCTGGAGGCCCAGATCGTCCTGGGTGTAGCTTTTGTCAGCCTTATCCTGATGACAGTTATTACGGCCTATGTCGGTTACACGCGCCTTCTCGGCCTCGGTCACGTACTATGGATCCCGCTTGTCTATTTCCTCTGGACGCGGCTCGGTTCTATCCCTGCCGACGATTTTTTCGGAATCTGGATACGCGTTCTGATGACGCTTAACGCCATATCTTTGGTTATCGACGCAATTGATGTCATCCGTTATATAGCCGGAGAAAGGGGGGAAACGGTGGGAGGGATTTGACACGGCAACAGGTGAGGCACATCTATTTAAACAATGACCCTTTAGGGCCTATTTCTTAAAAAGGTCTGAAAATATCCCCATACCCCGGTACTTCTTGTAACGCGCTTCAAGTAAGGTTTCCAGGGGGATCCCGGACAGTTCGGTCAAGGCTTCTGTAAGAGATGCATTCAAATTTTTATAGGCATTTTCGGGGTCCCTGTGGGCGCCGCCGAGGGGCTCCTTTATTATCCTGTCCACTATACCGAGCTCTTTAAGCTCCTTTGCGCTGAGCTTCAGAGCACTCGCAGCAAGGTCGGCCTTTGTGCCGTCCTTCCAAAGTATCGCCGCACATCCCTCCGGGGAGATGACCGAATAGGTGGAGTACTCGAATATCATTATCCTATCGGCAACACCTATGGCCAGGGCCCCGCCGCTACCGCCCTCGCCTATGACTACACTGACTATGGGAACCTTCAGCCCGGCCATCTGCATTAGGTTCGTGGCTATGGCCTCAGATTGACCCCTCTCCTCTGCCCCTATGCCAGGGTACGCGCCGGGTGTGTCTATAAATGTTATGATGGGACGAGAAAAGTTCTCGGCCATGTGCATGAGCCTCAAGGCCTTCCTGTAACCCTCGGGGTGCGGCATGCCGAAGTTCCTGAAGATCTTTTCCTTGGTGTTCCTTCCCTTCTGTTGACCGATAATAACGACCTTGAAGCCGTTGAAGACCCCGAGGCCTCCCACGATGGAGGGGTCGTCCCTGAAGGCCCTGTCCCCGTGGAGCTCTACGAAGTCATCGAAGATGTTTTCGATGTAATCCATCGAGTAGGGCCGGGAGGGGTGCCTTGCGACCTGGGTTATCTGCCAGGGTGTGAGCCTCGAGTATATCTCCTTTAAGAGCTCTCTTTTCCTTTCCTCGAGCCTTAAAATCCGTTCGGCGCTCTCGGCCGAACTTTCGGCGTAAGGGCTCAGCTCTTCGATCTCTTTTTCTATTTCCTCGACCGGCTTTTCAAATTCCAGGAATTGTCTGAATACCATGGGAGCCTACCTTATTCCCCCTTTTTTCCTTATGTGAACCTGAATTCAGCCCCCTCTAAAACCTTCTTTATTTCATCGAAGGTCTCTTCGGCGGGTTCTATCTTAAGCTCCTCGGGCAGGCTCAGGACAACCTCCCTGCCCTTCGGGTAGACAAGGTGCAGGAAGACCTCAGAAGGGCCCGGGTGAGTCCTCAAAACGTCCTTCAAGCCCTCGAGTGTCGAGGGCTCCATATGGTCCGTGGGCGCAAGTATGTGGGTCTTTTTGGCCCTCTTGCGCTTTGCCTCCGAAAGGGGCAAGACATCAGTGGCTATTATCTTGCACTCCTCCTTTTCGACACGGTTGTCACCCTGGCGCACGCTGTCTTTTTCAAGTTTGCCCACAACGACTAACGGGCCATCGCTTTCGATAATCTCCCTGGACCTGGCATACAGGTCAGAAAAGACCACGACCTCGACGCTGCCCTTGAGGTCCTCGAGCCTTACGAACGTCATGCGACCGCCCTTTTTGGTCATCGTCTCCCTCGACTCAGCTACCATCCCGCCTACTGAAACCTCTGTGTTGGGCTTTCTTTCACGAAGGGTCTCGGTCGTATCAGAGGTATAGAGCTCAAGCTCCCTTTCGTGGCCCTTAAGGGGATGGGACGAGATATAGAACCCGAGGGTCTCCTTTTCGTACGCGAGGAGCTCCTTTTCAGACCATTCTTGTACATTCCGGGTGTTTACGGGTAAAACGTCTACGCCCTTGCCTCCCCCGGGGCCTTCGAGCACGTCGAATATGGACTTCTGGCCGATGCTCCTGTCCCTCTGGAGCCCCTGGGCAGTCTCCATGGATACGTCTAATGATGAGAAGAGCCCGGCCCGCGTTTGGCCCGTGAAGTCAAAGGCACCGCACTTTATGAGGCTTTCTACGACCTTTTTATTGACCTTCCGCGAGTCCACGCGGCTTAAAAAGTCTATGAGTGAGGTGAGCGGGCCATCCTTTCTCACAGTGAGCATCGACTCAATGGCCGCTCCTCCTACGTTCTTTACCGCCCCGAGGCCGAACCTTATCCCCTCTTTTCTTCCGGTAAAGTCCATGGAACTCTCATTTATGTCCGGCGGCATGACCTCGATACCCATCTCCTTGCACTCTGCGATATACTTCATGACCTTGTCCGCATCCCCCATGTTCGAGCTCATAAGAGCGGCTATGAACTCAAGAGGGTGATGGGCCTTGAGGTATGCAGTGTGGTATGAGATAAGGGCGTAGGCAGCGCTATGGCTCTTGTTGAAACCGTACCCAGCGAAGTGCGCCATGAGGTCGAATATCTTCTCGGCCTTACCCCTGGGGATCTTTTTCTTCCACGCCCCTTCGAGGAACTTGGTCCTCTGCTCGAGCATCACCTCGGGGACCTTCTTACCCATGGCCTTCCTCAAAACGTCCGCATCCCCGGGGGTGAAACCCGCGAGCACCTTGGCTATCTCCATTACCTGCTCCTGGTAGACCATGACTCCGTATGTCTTCTCAAGTATATCCTTAAGCTGCGGCACTTCGTAGGTTATGGGGGCCAGCCGGTGTTTTCTCTTTATAAACTCCTCGGCCATGCCGCTTTGAAGAGGGCCGGGCCTGTAAAGGGCCACGGCGGCCGTGAGGTCCTCGAATGTACCTGGTTTGAGTTTTCTTAAAAGCTCCTTCATACCAGAGCTTTCGAGCTGGAATATGCCGTTCGTGTTGCCCGAGGCGAGAAGCCCGAACGTGTCCCCGTCGTCAAGGGGGATGTTGTTAATGTCGAAAGGAACGCCCTTGGTTTTTTTTATTTCTTTACCCGCCCTTTCGATTACGGTCAGGTTCTTCAATCCCAGGAAGTCGAACTTCACGAGCCCTATCTTCTCCACGTCCAGCATCTGATACTGTGTGGTAACGGTATTGTCCTTGTGCCTGTAAAGCGGCAGGTACTCGACAAGGGGCTTGTTGGATATGACCACGCCCGCGGCATGGGTTGAAGCGTGCCTGGGAAGACCCTCGAGGGCCCTCGCTATGTCGATAAGTTCGCTAACCTGCTTGTCCTCGGTTGCAAGTTTTTTGAGCTTGGGCTCTTCCTTGAGGGCCCTGTCTATGGTGATGTCAGGGCGGTTAGGAACGAGCTTCGCGATCCTGTCGACTTCCGAGTATGGCATATCCATGACCCTTCCCACGTCCCTTATAACGGCCCTGGCCTTCATCTGACCGAATGTTATAATCTGGCTCACGTTATCGGTGCCGTATTTTTCTGAAACGTACTTTATCACTTCGTCCCTTTCCTCTATGCAGAAATCTATGTCTATATCCGGCAGGCTCACCCGGTCCGGGTTAAGGAACCTCTCGAAAAGTAAATTATATCTTATGGGGTCAAGGTTCGTAATGCCCAGAGAATACGCAACAAGGCTCCCCGCAGCCGAGCCCCTGCCGGGACCTACTGGGATCCCCCTGGACCTTGCGTGGTCGATAAAGTCCGAGACGATGAGGAAATAACCCGAAAAGCCCATCTTCTTTATTACATTCAGCTCCTTTTTAAGCCTCTCGTAATAGTCCCAGCTCTCTTCCAGTTCTTTGCCTTTCTTTCCGCCCATGGACAGGAGCCTTTCTTCGAGCCCCTTCTTGGCCTTTTTGTCGAGGTAGCTGTCGAGGGTCTCGCCCGCGGGCACGGGGAAGTCCGGCAGATGGTGTTCGCCGAGCCTGAGCTCGAGGTTGCACCGCTCGGCTATCTCTATTGTATTCTTGACGGCCTCCGGAACTTCTTTAAAGGCCTCCTTCATCTCCGCCGGGGATTTGAAGTAGAACTCGTCGGTTTCAAAACGCATCCTGTCGGGTGCGTTAACGGTCTTTCCGGTCTGTACGCAAAGAAGGATGTCGTGGACCCGTGCTTCCTCTTGCCTTAAATAATGGCAGTCGTTGGTCGCCACAACCGGTATTGTAAGCTCTTTACCTATCTCCATAAGCCCCGGTAAAACCCTTTTTTGCTCATCCATGCCGTTTTTCTGGAGCTCGATGAAGAAGCGGCGCTCCGTGAATATATCGCTCAATTCGCGAGCAGCTTTAAGGGCCTCTTTCTTGCGGCCCATCGAAAGATGGTGGGAGACCTCTCCGTGAAGACATGCGCTCAAGGCAATGAGCCCCTCGTTCAACTCGCCGAGGAGCTCCCTGTCGACCCTGGGCCTGTAATAAAAACCCTCGGTGTAGGCCTTCGTACGAAGCTTGCAGAGGTTCCTGTAACCCGTGGCGTTCTTTACAAGGAGCAGCAGGTGGTACGCGGTAACCCCGGAGGGCCTTGGCGGGGTCTTTTCGTGCCGGCTCCCGGGGGCCACGTATATCTCGCAGCCGATTATGGGCTTAATGCCGCTGGAGGTGGCCTTCTGGTAGAACTCCACAGCGCCGAACATGTTCCCGTGGTCGGTCATGGCCACAGCGGGCATCTTGAACTCGCGGGCAAGTGTGAAGAGCGCGTCAGGCCTTATAGCCCCATCGAGCAGGCTGTACTGGGTATGGAGGTGCAGGTGTACGAACTCCGAGTGCTTCATCGTACGAATGAGGTTATCATAATTGGAAGAATTTTTGTAGAGTTCTTTGAGCGGTGCCGGAAATCAAAAAACGGAACCCTTTCATGTAATCCTATAGCTTTCAATAGGCAGTTAAAACCCTCCGGACGGCCGGGCCGCCGGGCGGGTCAGTGCACTTTTTTGACGTATATCTCCTTTACGATATCAGGGTCAAGGGCGAGCGTGGTCTCTCCCAGCTCGATTACATAGGTAGGCATTTTCTGATGAATCCTTACGGTGCTTCCTGGCACAAGCCCCATGGAGCCGAGTTTGTCGAGCCTTGCATGGGACCTGGGCACGATGAAAATAATGCGTCCCCTGTCGCCTATTTCGAGCTCCGTAAGGGGCACAACAAGGGGCCTTATGGTACCGCGGGGTTTTTTACAGCACTCGCCCCTCGGTATGGGGAAGCCGTGGGGACAGGCCGGAGGATGCCCCAGGAGAGTACATATGCTGTCTGTTACGAGCGGCGAAAGCGAGTGCTCGAAGGTGCAAGCACTTTCCTCAAGGTGCCCCTCGTCCACCTCGAGTACCTCGGAGAGGAGAAGCTCAGCAAGCCTGTGCCTTCTTGTTGCGAGCTCGGCCTGCATCTCACCCTTCTTCGTGAGGTGTATTGAGTCACCGTGTACTGATACGAGGTCGTTTGCCTCCATCTCCTTTATCGTAACTAACCCGGCCCCGGCCTTCACAACCTCCTTTATGCTCAAGACCTTTTCAAGCGAGTCCACACCCTTCTCCCTTTCGAACCAGATGAACTCAAGGACCTCCTCTACGACATTCTTTTCCGCCATGTGGCCTCCGTTTTTTACCTTTTTCCCCTTTTTCCAGGATGGTATATTCTTTCTTAATAATAACCTTTTACAGCCCTACGTTCAATCCCCTCAAAAGCATGTTAACCACCCACCCCACGAAGAAGGCGAACGGGAAGATGAACGCGGACATCCACAGGGCCGTCTTAAGGCCCCTTTCCTTTATTATGATGAAGAAGTTCGCAATGCAGGGGACAAAGAGCGTTATGGTTACGAGGCTCACGACCACCTGTACCGGGTCCAGGAGCCCGTCCTTTTCGAGTGCAAAGAGCCCAGCCGCCCCGTAGTCCCTTCTCAAAAACCCCACGATAAAGGCCTTGGTGGACTCTATGGGGAGGTTAAGAAGCGTTACGACCACGGGCGAGGCGACCCTCTCGAAGACCTTCAGGAGGCCGGTTTTATCGAGTGTGAAAAGGACGAGGGTGCCGAGGATAAAAAACGGCACTGCCTCCTTGAGGTACCATTCGATCCTCATAAGGGTCTTAAGCACTATGTTCGAGAGCTTGGGCATCCTTATCGGGGGTATCTCGAGGATGAAGTCCGAGGTCTCCCCGGGTATGATCCTGGAGGCGATGAAGGCCACGATAAAGAGCGTAAAGACCACGGCCCCGGCCCACCAGAGCGTTGCATACAAGGACACGGAACCGAGCATCCCGAGTATGACCCCCAGTTGTGCCGAACAGGGGATGCCGAGTGCAAGCAGAAGCGTTACAAGGACCCGCTCCTTCTTTGTCTCGAGTATCCTTGTGGTCATGGTGGCCATGGTGTCGCATCCGAGCCCGAGTACCATGGGAAGCACGGCCTTGCCGTTAAGCCCCATGAGCTTGAATATCCTGTCAACCATTATGGCGAGCCTTGGTAGATACCCCGAGTCTTCGAGGAAGCTGAAGAATATGAAGAAGTAGCCGACTATGGGCAGCACTATCGCTATGGCGTAGGTAAGCGCCATGGTAATGACCCCATAAGGGCCTACGAGGAGGTCGTATATAAAACCCGTGGCGAATATATATTCCACTACCCTTGTGGCCCACGGGTTCAGGTACTCGCCGAATACGTTTGCCTCGAGAAAGTCAACGCTGGTTCCTGCCCCGAAGACCCCCACGAACTCGTACATACCGTAGAGCACCACTGCGAGTACCGCCAGGCCCCACACCGGGTGCATTGACGAATTGCCTATGAACTCCGCGACCAGGCCCGTCCGGCGGGGTTCTTCAAGCACAACTTTATTTACAATAGAATCGACCGCCCTGAGCCTCTCCTGGTTTATGAGATAGCCCAGGGATGTGGAAAATCTTGACTGGATACCGCTTCGTATGTCCGCTATCTTTTTAATCGTTTCGGTGTCGAGTCTCCCATGGAGCCATCCGGAAAGTGTTTGATCCCCGGCAAGGAGCATTACAGCCAGGGCCCTTCTGGATACCCGAGCCCCTGGTATAAGGGGCTCTATGGCGCGGATACCATCCTCTATAATGTTTGAGTAGCGGAAGGTTTTTACGGTAGCTTTTTTTTCAGGCCCCTCACCCGTGGTAACCGTATAGGCACGCTCCTTGAGCTTGTCGAGGCCCCATCTCTGGGTGGCGATCGTGGGAACGACCGGAAGAGCGAGGATCTTTTCGAGCCCCAGAGAATCTATGTGTATACCCTTTGCTCCCGCCTCGTCAAACATGTTCAGGGCCAGGGCTACGGGAATCCCCATCTCAACGAGCTGAAGGGTGATTAAAAGCCCCCGCCTCA
>JAUVFY010000032.1 GCA_030594025.1 Deltaproteobacteria bacterium
AGGGCGTGCTCGTCCGTACTAAGATGGGAGAAAGTCCACCGGGGGAACAAGGACAAACGGAAGAAGGTCAATAAAAGTAAGGATTTAAGGAAAAAGGGCCTTTTGCCCTGGTTGGGGGGCAGCCCCGGCATTCCATTGACATAAACGGGATGCCGGTTTATAATCGAGAACACCGCGCTCTGAGGCGGCGTACCCAAGTGGCTAAGGGAGCAGTCTGCAAAACTGCCATGCAGCGGTTCGAATCCGCTCGCCGCCTCCATCTTCTTGAGGAAAACTTTTGAGGGAACCTTTTTGTAAAGGGTCGTGGACCCTTTTCTTATGGTCATGGACCCCTCGGTGCCCTCAAACTCCCTCCAAAAACTTTTAATTAAGATAGCCTGTTGCTTATTCCAAACCTTTAAAGGAATTATCGGTCCGGGTCTACGCTAAATAATCAAACCCTTTCATATCTTCGCCACTTCGTACTGTTTCGGCCAATCTAGGTCCACTCCGAGCTTGCTCGCAGCCGTGAGGGGCCAGTAGGGGTTCCTTAAAAGCTCTCTCCCGAGGGCCACCATGTCAGAGCTCCCCTTCTCGATGACCTCTTCTGCGAGCTCGGGGGTCGTTATGAGCCCGACGGCGATGGTCTTTACGCCGAGGGTCTTCCTTATCTTCTCTGAGTAAGGCACCTGGTAGGCGGGATGTGCCGTGACCTTCCTCGGAGAGATCCCCCCGGAGGAGACGTGCCAGATGTCCACGCACCGATCCTTTAGAAGCGATATGATTTCTATCATTTCGTCGAGCTCCATAGCCGTATCCACAGCGGAGATGCGGACCGAGAGGGGTTTTTCTTCGAGCCATTTTTTCCTGACCTCGGTTAAGACCTCCCTTAAGAAGCGCACCCTGCCCTCCGGCCCTCCCCCGTATTCGTCGCTCCTTTTATTCGTTACCGGGGAGAGGAACTCGTTTATGAGGTATCCGTGGGCCGCGTGTACCTCTATCATGTCGAACCCCGCTCGATGGGCCCTGGAGGCGGCTTGAGCAAAGGCCCCTTTTATCTTTTCGATTTCAGCGCGGCTGAGCTCTTCAGGCACCCTGAAGTCCTTGTCAAAAGCGATAGGAGAGGGTGCGACCGGGTTAGATTCTTTAGAGAGGGATTTTCTGCCGGCGTGGGCGATCTGTATGCCTATCTTCGAGCCGTGGGCGTGGACGCTATCCACGATTCTCTTTAGCCCGGGCACGTGCTCGTCGGACCAGATGCCGAGGTCGTGGTCCGTTATCCGCCCCCTGGGCTCGACGGCCGTGGCCTCCACGATAATGAGCCCCGCGCCCCCCACGGCCCTCGTTGCGTAATGGACGAGGTGCCATTCTCTTGAGATACCGTCGCGGCCTGTTGAGTACTGGGCCATGGGCGCCATTACGATCCGGTTTTTGACCTCGATAGACTTAAGGGTTATGGGGGTAAAGAGTTTACTCATGTGTGTGCCTCCTTAGTATCCCCGGCAGGGACCATATGAAACTATTTTTATATCACGGCAGAGGCTCATGTCAATATTAATGCAATTTTTTCCGACTGGATGACCGGTTTTTTCCCTAAATTGAGGGCGATTTTTTGTAGATTCCTCCCCCTTCTGAATGCCCCGGATATCGCTTGACACCCTTGCAAATCCTTAATAATATAGTAGTTTAATAACCCCGGCATTTATGCTCTATTAGGGGGGTTTTTCAGGAGGCAGATTTGGCTCAGGAACAGATTCCCGTCTATATAGAAGACGAAATGAAAAAGTCCTACCTGGACTACGCGATGAGCGTAATCGTAGGCAGGGCGCTTCCCGACGTTAGAGACGGGCTTAAACCGGTGCACCGAAGGGTCCTCTACGCCATGCACGAGATGGGCGTAGAATGGAACAAGTCCTATAAGAAGTCCGCCCGCGTGGTGGGAGACGTAATAGGCAAGTACCACCCCCACGGCGATACGGCTGTATATGACGCCATAGCCAGGCTCGTCCAGGACTTTTCGCTTCGCTACCCCCTTATAGACGGGCAGGGCAACTTCGGCTCCATGGACGGGGACCCCCCGGCGGCCATGCGTTATACCGAGGTGAGGATGGCACGTCTTGCCGGGGAGCTCATAAATGATATCGAAAAGGACACGGTCGACTTCGTCCCCAACTACGACGAGTCGCTTAAGGAGCCAGTGGTCCTTCCGGCTGCCTTCCCGAATCTTCTCGTAAACGGCTCTTCGGGCATAGCCGTGGGCATGGCGACCAACATGCCGCCGCACAACCTGGGCGAGGTGATAGACGCCCTTATCTATCTCGTAAAAAAACCCGACGCCTCTTTTAAGGAGCTTATGAAGCTCATACCCGGGCCCGATTTCCCCACGGGCGGGTTCATACACGGCAGGGACGGAATAAGGTCGGCCTACACAACGGGCAGGGGCACCATACTCATGAGGGCCAGGGTCAACATGGAGACCAACCCCCGCACCGGTAGACAGGCCATAGTCATAACCGAAGTCCCCTACATGGTGAACAAGGCGCGTCTCATAGAGAAGATCGCCGACCTCGTAAGGAGTAAAAAGGTCGAGGGCCTCTCTGACATACGCGACGAGAGCGACAGGGAAGGGATGAGGGTGGTTCTGGACGTTAAAAAGGACGAGGTGGCCGAGATAATCCTCAACAAGCTCTACCTCCACACGTCCATGCAATCCACATTCGGGGTTATAAACCTCGTCATAGTCGACGGCCGGCCCAGGGTCCTCGCGCTCCCGCTCCTTTTAAAGGAGTTCATAAGGTTCCGTAAGGAAATCACCATCAGGCGAACGAGCTTTGAGCTAAGGAAGGCTAAAGAAAGGGCCCATATCCTCGAAGGGCTCAAGATAGCCATAGACAACATCGACAGGGTCATAAAACTCATAAGGTCGTCGAAGAGCCCTGAGGTGGCAAGGGAGGGGCTCGTTACCAAGTTCAAGCTCACCCCTGTACAGGCCCAGGCCATACTGGATATGAGGCTTCAGAGGCTCACCGCCCTCGAGAGGGAAAAGATAGCAAAGGAGTACAAGGAGGTCCTTGCCCTGATAAAGAAATTCGAGGCCATACTCGCAAGCGAAAAGCTCCTCATGGGCTTGATAGTGGGCGAGCTGAAGGAGATAAGACAGAGGTATGCCGACGAGAGGAGGACCGAGATAGTAGCGAAGGCCGAGGAGATAACGCTGGAGGACGTAATCGCCGAGGAGGACATGGTCGTGAACATCTCCAACAGCGGGTACATAAAGAGGAACCCCACGAGCCTTTTCAGGATACAGAAGAGGGGAGGCAAGGGCAAGATGGGCATGACGACCAGGGAGGAGGATTTTGTCTCCAGCCTGTTCATCGCGTCCACGCACTCCTATATAATGTTTTTTACCGACAGGGGCAAGGCTTACCCCTTGAAGGTCTACGACATACCCCAGGCGGGAAGGGCCGCCAGGGGCAAGGCCATCGTGAATATACTCAAGATATCGCCCGGAGAGAGGATAACCGCGTTCCTTCCTGTAAGGGAGTTTACAGAAGGCAAGGCCATCGTCATGGCCACGAAAAAGGGGATAATCAAGAAAACAGACCTCATGGCGTTCTCGAACATCCGCTCCGGGGGTATAATAGCTGTCTGCCTCGACCCTGACGACAGCCTCATCTCGGCCCGGCTCACCGACGGCAAGATGGACATCTTCGTCGGCACACGCCTGGGCAAGGCAATAAGGTTCAGCGAGGACGATGTAAGAAAGATGGGCCGCCAGACCAGGGGCGTGAAGGCCATAAGACTCGCCAGGGACGACCAGGTCGTGGCCATGGAGACCATCGAGGAGGGCACGACGATGCTGAGCGTCACCGAACGGGGTTACGGCAAGAGGACCAAAATCTCGGAATACAGGCGCCAGTCAAGGGGCGGTAGCGGCATTATAAACCTTAAAATTACAGAAAAGAACGGGCCGGTGGTGGGCATCAAGCAGGTAAGGGACTCCGATGAGACAATGATTACCACAAGCAAGGGTAAGATTATAAGGTTCGCCATGTCGGGAGTATCTGTCATAGGCAGGTCCACCCAGGGCGTGAGGCTTATGGGCATTGACGAGGGTGAAAAGATAACAGGTGTCGCCCATATGGCAGAGAAAGAAGAGTAATTATTTACAGTGTTAGACCCGCCGCCGAAGGTATACGGAGCAATGCTTAAGAGTTTCTTTTCGGTCCTTTTTTTTCTCTCCCTTTTTGTGACTGCCGCATTTTTCTCCGGCTGCGGTGTGTCCGAGGAAGCCGAGATGTTTGACGATGCCGAGAGGCTTTTGAGCGAAGGCCGGTACATAGAAGCCGTTGGAGCATATTCCCGCCTGATAAACACCTTCCCCGAGAGCCCCTATGTGCCCGGTAGCCAGTACAAGATCGCCCTCATACACAACCTGCACCTCGATGACGTCTCCGGGGCGATGAGGGCGTACTCCGAGCTCCTTTTGATATACCCCAATAGCCCCGAGGCGGCCCTTGCAAGGGCCGACAGGGCCCGTATATTTTCCGGCATCGGGGACCACTTGAACGCGATAGAAGAATACCAGTGGCTCCTGGAAAAGGGCCCGAATGATAAGAGCGACGATTTTCGCTATAATCTCGCCATGGAATACATAAGGATAAACGATTTCGGGCAGGCAAGGGTCGAGCTCGAAGAGCTCCTGAGCTCCGCCCCTTTCACCCCCCTTGCCCCCCAGAGCTATTACCAGCTGGCAAATACCTACTATCTTGAAGGGGGCCTCGAAAAGGCCATAGCGGCCTATGACGTGGTAGTCTCCAAATTCCCTGGTCACGGGGTGAGCCTCGAGGCAAGGCTTTCGAAGGCGGCGGCTCTCGAGGAGGCCGGCAGACTCAAAGAGGCCCTGAGCCTCCTTAAAGAACTGGAAGACGAGTATCCCAACAGGGAGGTAATAAAGATCCGCATCGCTTCTACGGAAGAAAGGTTGAAAAAAGGCCCTAAGGCCAGAAAGAGGTAAACCACGGTGGAAGAACTCAAGGAAGGTTTTAGTGTAGTCCTGGGTGCCGGGAGCTGGGGCACCACCCTGGCGAACCTTCTTGCAAAAAAGGACTATAAGGTAACACTCTGGGCCAGGAACGCCGAACTCGCGAAGCTCATAAAGGAAACGAGGGAGAACAGTCCCTATCTTCCCGGTATAAAGCTCTCGGACAAGATCCACCCCACGAGCAGCCTCGAAGAGGCGTTAAAAGAGGCCTCACTCGTAGTCTGCGCCGTACCGTCGCACGGCATAAGGAATGTATTTGAGGAGGCGAAGGCCCATGTCCCCGAGGATTGTTTAATCGTAAGCGCATCAAAGGGCATAGAGGAGGGCTCCCATCTTACATCGTCGGGCATCATTGGTGAGGTCCTGGGAGGGGAAAAGGACGTGGTGGTCCTTTCGGGGCCTACCTTTGCAAAAGAGGTGAGCATGGGGCTTCCCACGTGCGCATGTGTTGCATCGGGCTCTGAGGAGACCTCCCGGCTCGCACAAAGGGTATTCTCAACGCCTTCTTTCAGGGTGTATACAAACCCCGACTCTATTGGCGTGGAGCTCGGGGGGGCGCTTAAGAACATAATAGCCCTTGCCTCGGGCATCTCCGACGGATTGGGGCTCGGCTATAACGCAAGGGCATCGCTCATAACCAGGGGGCTCGCCGAGATAACGAGACTCGGGGTAAAGCTGGGTGCAAGGGCTGAGACGTTCTTCGGCCTTTCTGGTCTCGGCGACCTGGTGCTCACCTGCACCGGTGAGTTGAGCAGGAACCGAACCGTGGGGCTTGCCATAGGAAGGGGTCAGGCGCTCGAAGAGATTTTACGAGGAATGAGGATGGTGGCCGAGGGTGTTAAGACCTCAAGGGCCGTTAGGGAGCTCGCAACGCTTCATGGTGTGGAGATGCCCATCACCGACGAGGTCTCAAAGGTGCTTTATGAAAAGAGGTCTCCCAAAGAGGCCGTGATGGAACTCATGATGAGGGAACTCAAGGGAGAATAGGGCTCATGAATCGGCAAAAAGGTCATATCGCCCAGCCTGCCAGAGGGCGCAAGGGACCTTCCGGGGTACGTATCATGGCGGTCGTTTTTTTCTTGACCGTTTTTGCGTCGTCTTCTCAACCCTCATTGTCCATGGGTCGAAAGCCTGATGAAGCGGGCCTGGCTGAGCCCGATAAGTTCGCCCCTGCGAGGACCCTGATGGTCAAAAAGGACCTCAGGGGGCGGGGCATAACAGACAAGAGTGTCCTCGAGGTTATGGGCAAGGTCCCCAGGCACCTTTTTGTAAGCGGACGAATGAGGGCCAGGGCCTACGGCGACCATCCGCTTCCCATCGGAGAGGGCCAGACCATCTCGCAGCCCTATGTGGTGGCGCTTATGACCGAGCTTGTCAATATTAAATCCGCTGAAAAAGCTCTTGAGATAGGCACCGGTTCCGGCTATCAGGCGGCCGTACTTGCAGGGCTCACGGACCAGGTCTATACTGTTGAGATACGAGAGGGTCTTGCCCTGAAGGCAGGGGAAAGGCTCGAAGGACTCGGATACGACGGGATAAAGCTAAAGCACGCCGACGGGTACTTCGGATGGGAGGAACACGCCCCCTTCGACGTCATTATGGTCACGGCCGCGGCCAACCATATCCCACCGCCGCTTCTTAAGCAGTTAAGAGAAGGGGGGAGGCTCATAATACCCCTGGGCTCGACCACCTATTACCAGACCCTGACACTCGTTACCAAGGTTAAGGGCGAGTTCGAGGTGGAGCAGATAACGGGCGTAAGGTTCGTTCCTCTTGTGGGAGAGGCCCAGGAGAGCGGTCCATGACGGTTGACGAGGGTTTTAATTAATTAAAACCCCCCCGATAGAGTGCAATACCAGGTGTTTTTTAAGGGTTGAATATTTCGGTTATAATACCGGCGTTGAACGAGGCGGCCGAAATCAAGGGTGCAATACAAGGTGCAACGGACGCCGGGGGCGCGGGCAGGGCCAGGGTCGAGGTGATAGTTGCCGACGGCGGGAGCGTTGACGATACGATTGAGGCAGCCCTGAGTATGGGCGCGACGGTCGTAGAAAGCCCGCCCGGAAGGGGGCTCCAGATGGACAGGGCCTCTTCAATCGCCACGGGGGATGTGTTGCTCTTCCTCCATGCCGACACGAGGCTCCCCCCCGGGTGGTACGAGTCCGTTTCAAGGTGCCTTGAAGACGCGGGGGTCGTTGGAGGGGCGTTTAACCTCGCCATAGATTCGCCGAAAAGATGGTTCCGCATGGTGGAATGGGTCGTAAGGGCCCGTTCAAGGTGGTTTGGACTTATGTACGGGGACCAGGCGATCTTCGCCAGACGGAAGATTTTTTTCAAGCTCGGAGGCTATAAGGGTCTTCCCCTTATGGAAGACGTGGACCTTATAAGGAGGCTTAAAAGGCAGGGCAAAGTCGTATGTATTGACGAAGGGGTCATTACGTCCGTAAGGAGATGGGCCGGGCTGAGCCCTTTCCAGGTGGGATTCAAAAACTGGCTCTTCCTCGCGCTTTATTTCATGGGCGTTTCCCCCCGGAGGCTCTACAACTGGTATTACGGAAGAAGTATTAATTAGACCTGTGTACCGTTAAAAATTTAAAAATTTAGCGAAAGGAGATCGGTCATGGAATTTAAATCTGTCGGTGGGATATACGATGCATTGAAGGGTGTGGTTAAAGAAAAGGAGGGCGCAATCGAGATTGCCGACGAGGGGGCTTTGAGGGGTGGCGGTCTGGACGCCGTAGTTTATAACGCAGTTTTCAACTCTAACACGGAGATAAAAAACGAAGCCAGGCGTGTTATAACCGAAGCGGCGAAGGCCGTGGGGATACCCTCGGTATCTATCCAGGGCCTCTACGAGGCCATGGGAAGAGGCGAGTGCGCAGGTTTCACGGTGCCCGCTATAAACATAAGAGCGCTTACCTACGATACCGCGAGGGCTGTGTTCAGTGCGGCCATGAAGAACGGCGCCGGGGCTTTCATATTCGAGATAGCGAAGAGCGAGATAGGCTATACGGACCAGAGGCCCTCCGAGTACACGGCCTGTGTTCTGGCCGCGGCCCTCAAAGAGGGATGGAGGGGTCCGGTCTTCATCCAGGGAGACCACTTCCAGATAAACGCAAAGAAGTACGTCCAGGACGACGAAAAAGAGGTGGGCTCACTCAAGACACTCATAAAAGAGGCCATCGAAGGCGGGTTCCTTAACATTGATATCGACGCTTCCACAATAGTGGACCTTTCGAAGCCCACCGTAACCGAGCAGCAGAGGCCGAACTTCGAGGTTACCGCCGCGCTTACGGAATACATAAGGGGCCTTGAGCCCGAAGGTATTACGGTCTCCATAGGAGGGGAGATAGGCGAGGTGGGAGGAAAGAACTCTACCGAAGAGGAGCTTAGGGCCTTTATGGACGGCTACCTCGCAATACTCGGAGGCAGGATGAAGGGCATAAGCAAGATAAGCATCCAGACGGGGACCTCCCACGGGGGTGTTGTGCTTCCCGACGGGTCCATGGCAAAGGTCAAGGTAGATTTCGACACCATAGAGAGGTTGTCAAATGTCTCGAGGGAGGTCTACGGGCTTTCGGGGGTCGTCCAGCACGGGGCCTCAACTCTTCCGGACGACGCCTTTGACATATTCCCCAAAAGGGGCACGGCCGAGGTGCACCTGGCCACCGGGTTCCAGAACATACAGTACGAGAGCCCGGCCATGCCCGGGGGCCTGAAAAAGGAGGTCTACAGTTATCTTAAAGAAAAATTCTCCGACGAGTTGAAGGAAGGGATAACCGAGGAGCAGTTCATATACAAAACGAGGAAGAAGGGGATCGGCCCGTTCAAGGAGCAGTTCTGGAACATCCCGGAAGAGAGTAGAAGCCATATAGGCCGTGAACTCGAAGAGCGCTTCGACCTTCTGTTTAAAAAGCTCAACGCGGTGAATACTCGACAGTACATTAAGAAATGGGTGTCCTGACACCGTTTCATGATATAATAAAAAATATAGAAAAAACAAAAGAAAGGAGCACAGTTGAGACATTATGCTTTCAGGTACACAGCTAAGGGTGGGCATGACCATCTTATATAATAAAGCCCCGCACAAGGTCTTGAGCGTACAGCACCTTACGCCAGGGAACAAGCGCGGGCTCGTGCAGACAAAGCTCAGAAACCTTACCACAGGCGTAAGCGTTGAGAACAGGTTCCGCTCGGACGACAGGGTGGAAAGGGCCGTTCTCGAGCAGCATGAGATGGAGTACCTCTACGAGAGCGGCGGGGAGTACTTCTTTATGAATACCGAGAACTACGAGCAACTCTCACTCTCTTCCGAGACCCTGGGAGATAAGGTCTTCTACCTCGTGCCCAACGTTAAGTTCATGGTCGAGCGCTTCGAGGGAAAGCCCGTCGGCGTCGAGCCACCGAAGGTTGTGGAGATGAGGGTAACTGAAACGCAGCCGAACCTCAAGGGCGCCACCGCCTCGTCTTCGGCCAAGCCCGCGACCCTCGAGACCGGGCTTGTAGTAGGGGTGCCGCCTTTTATAGAGAAGGGCGAGGTAATAAGGGTCGATACCGTTGAAGGCAAGTACCTGGAGAGGGCAAAGGGTTAGTTCAAAGCCGATTTTTTTATTTAATAGACAAGGCGGGCCCGGTTAGAGTTAAAAAAAGTAAAAAAATATCGGGCCCGCCTTTTTTAGTCCCTTAACCGGGAATTTTAAAGATATAAAAAATTTTCATAGTAATGACAAAATTTGGCATTTAACCATAGGAGCCGTCTCATTTTTAGCTTAAGAAAACGAAGGATTTTAAAGGCTTGGAGAAATTAAACAATTGGTATGGTTTTTGCGTTAAATTAATGATAGAAGTATTCAGGGTAGCCATGAGCACAAACAGGGTATGTAGAGGAGGCTTGATACGGAATGATAACAAGTACCTCGAAAAATATACTCCTTGCCGACGACTCCGAATTCTTCAGGAAGAAACTCGGTAGAATACTCGACGAAGCGGGGCACAGCGTATCGTTCGCGAGCGACGGAGCGGAGGTTAAAGACAGGCTCCAGAAAACCCCGGCCGATATAGACCTCCTCGTGCTTGACCTTCATATGCCCGGCCTGGACGGATTCGCGGTGCTCGAGTGGATGGCGGACGAGGGTTTTACAGGGCGGCTCCCTGTGCTCGTGTTAACGGGTGAGTACAAACCCGAAGAGGTGGTAGAAAGGATTAACCCCCGTGTAACGAGCGGCTTCATGACAAAGGATTTCACCCCGGAGCAGGTCGTCTTCCAGATAAATAAATTACTCTTTCCCCAGAAGTCCGAGCACAGGGTGGAGCCCAGGGTGCCCGTTTCCGCACCGGTCGAGTACGTCGTGGGGGATACGATTGAAAGGGGTTTTCTTCTCAACATAAGCGCAAAGGGAATATTCCTCCATACGAGGACCGAACTAATCCCGAGCCTCAACGTGGGGCTTAAGTTCTCGCTTCCCGACTCGACTCGGGTTTATGAGGTCAAAGGAGTAGTTATGTGGTCCACCCCCTCAAGTGACCAGAAAAGCCTCTTCGGAGGCGCCGGTGTTATGTTCACCACGCTATCTGAGGAGGACCGGGAAGAGATAAAGCGTTTCGTGGCCACGGCGAGCCAGAAGCTCACCTTCGACGCGTAAAGCGCCCGCCCCCCCGTCCCCCCGCCCCCCCGGCTCCCCCGGCTTCTCCCTTTCCCGGCGTTAAAGGCCCTGATTCTTCCCGGAGAAAGTTATTCTTAACTTTCTTAATCCTCGCATCTAAAAAAAGTTTTCCCTGGTTAAATAAGCCTAAGGCGCTCTGGATGAGCCACCGGGTTTATATACACGGCCCAGCCCTTTATTGGGTTTTAATTGAAACTTTACAGTAAACTTGATAAAAATTTCTTATGGACATCGAAGAAAAACTCTCGACACTTCCCGCCTCCCCCGGCGTATACCTGATGAAAAGTAAGGAGGAGGTAATCTACATCGGCAA
>JAUVFY010000228.1 GCA_030594025.1 Deltaproteobacteria bacterium
GGTAAGGCCCGTTAAAAGGTTCGTGGAAAAACCAGACAAAACAAGGGCCAAGAGGTATCTTAAAGAGGGGGGGTATTACTGGAACAGCGGCATATTCGTATGGAAGGCCCAGAGGATACTCGATGAGATGAGGTCTCATCTGCCGCGGGCATACAAAAGACTCATGGACATAAAACAAGGTTCTGACCCGGCCCGTGCATTCAGGGCTATGGAGGCGGTCTCCATAGACCACGGGGTGCTTGAGAAGACAGGAAACGTAATGGTAATCGAGGCGGGCTTTGCCTGGTCTGACATGGGCTCCTGGAGCTCTCTAAAGGAAGTCTTCAGGGCCGACAGGCGAGGTAACATAATAAAGGGTAGAGTTATAGACATAGGGAGCACCGACTCGGTATTGCTTGCCTCGGGCCGGCTTGTTGCGACTATCGGGCTCAACGACATGATACTCGTTGACACCCCCGATGCTACCCTTGTCTGCCCTACCGGGAGGGCCCAGGATGTAAAGCAGATAGTCAATATATTGAAGAAAAGGGGTTTACCCGAGCACCAGGAGCACGTAACCGTAGAGAGGCCCTGGGGCACCTATACGGTCCTCGAGAAGGGCGAGCGCTACAAGACAAAAAGGATCAAAGTAGAGCCCGGGCGACGCCTGAGCCTCCAGATGCATAAAAGGAGGAGCGAGCACTGGGTCGTCATAAGGGGGACGGCCAGGGTACAGAGGGGGGACGAGGTGGTAATCGTGCGCGTGAACGAGAGCACCTACATCCCCCGGGGCGTTAAGCACAGGCTGGAAAACCCCTCGCCACGTACGCCCCTTGAGATAATCGAGGTCCAGAGCGGCAGGTACGTCGAGGAGGACGACATCGTTAGATTTGGCGACGACTACGAGAGGGGTTAGTGGTTGACAGTTTTTTTACTTTAAGGTATTGATTAGATTTTAGTAGTAAATAGGCCATAAAATAATCGGTTCCCTGGGCCGTCTAATTATAAATTCTGCAAAACCGAGGGGAAAAAATGAAGGCAATCAGTCCAAAGGAAGCATTTGAAAAGTATCAGAACGCTAAGGCCCGCCTGATAGACGTTAGAACACCTATCGAATACCGTACTGTCCATGCGGCCGGTGCCGAAGCTCACGAGATAGGAAGCCTCGACCCCGACTATATAAATCAAGAACAGTTCACTAAAGACAAGGAAAGGGAGCTGATTTTTCTCTGTGCCAGGGGTGTTCGTGCCAGGCGTGCCGCAGAGAAATTCGAAGCTCAGGGATTCGGAAATACATATGCCGGGCAAGGCGGAACAGATTCCTGGTTGGCCTCAAACATGCCCGTGGAAAGGGGCGAGGTAGTGGTAGGGCTTGAAAGACAGGTAAGGATCGCGGCAGGGGGCCTTGTTTTTCTGGGCACACTCCTCGGAGCCTTCGTAAGTCCTTATTTCCTCATAATCCCTGTTTTTATAGGGGCCGGCCTGGTGAGCTCCGGGATTACCAACACCTGCGGCATGGCGATGCTTTTGGCAAGGATGCCCTGGAACAGATAATCCCAGACAACTCGCTTACTTCCGGCGTCAGACTTTTCCTCCCCCTGTAGCCGTTAACGCAAGGACCCCTTAAGAGTTTAGACAATGGATTTCATCCTTGAAAATCTCGCCATCGGGAACTACAGGGAGGCCCTCGTTGAGCCTCAGGGCATAGATGCACTTCTGTGTGTTGCCGAGGAAAAAGAGATCCCCGTGACAAAACACCTCTACCACAAGGTCCCCATAGTGGACATGCAGCCCATACCGGCCGGGCTCCTTACAGAAGCTGTGGGATGGATAAGGGAAAATATCGGCAATCACAGGATTATGGTCTTCTGCAATGCTGGCATAGGGAGGTCGCCCTCGGTGGTCGTAGCTTATCTTTGCTGTGTGCTGGGTTACTCCTTCGGTGATGCCGTGGAATACGTCGCCAAAAAGAGACCGTCCATGTCCGTGCTGCCGGAGCTCATAGAGACCATCGAGGAGACTAAAAAACTGCTGGGAAAGGATTGAATGTAGCGGCAAAATACGCCCAACAAATCCAACCATGTCGGCTCCGCTAACTGACAACGTTCTCCCCCTCCCCGACGGCCGGAGGCTCGGTTACGCCGAATACGGCGAGCCGGGCGGGGCTCCGGTCTTCCTCTTCCACGGAAACCCAGGCTCAAGGCTCTCCTGGGGGCTTATACCCGGCTACCCCTTCCGTCCCGGAGTTCGCCTCATAGCCCCTGACAGGCCAGGCTACGGGCTTTCGGACTTCCAGCCGGGCCGCACGATCTCTGA
>JAUVFY010000216.1 GCA_030594025.1 Deltaproteobacteria bacterium
ATACTGAGGGCCCGTGTAACTTCCTTAAGCGGGCCGAGCCCGATGGGTTCACCGTACTCTTTTTTAGAGGGTGTCTGGTAGACGGGTCCCAGGGTTATGAAATCGGCCCCCCCGGTTTCAGCCTCGAGGGCCTCTTTCAGGCTGTGCGTTGAAACACCTATAAGGGCCTCCTTCATGAGCTTCCGTGCCGTGCCCGGGCCGAAGGAGTTCTGGCCGAGGTGTACCCCGTCTGCGCCCGCCGCAAGTGCGACATCGACCCTGTCGTTTACGAGGAGCTTTGCACCGTAGCTGGTTGTAAGCTCCTTAAGCCTTTTGGCCAGCTCAAGAAGCTCCCCCCCGGTCATGTCCTTTTCCCTTAGCTGCACCCCTTTTATGCCCCCTTCAAGCGCCCCTTCAACCGCCCTGATTAACCCTTCGCCCCCCCCTGTAAGGCGCCTGTCCGTTACGAGGTAGATATCGAAACCCACCTTCCTCATCGCTCGCTCAACCAGAGTCTTTTTCTCATAATTATCCCCAGGACACTGACGATGAGCATTGCGCTTACAATCTGGGCGGCCCTCAAGTCTCCGAGCATGAGGCTGTCGGCCCTGAACTGCTCTACAAAGAACCTCCCGGCCGAATACATGACGATATACAGGGCGAAGAGGAAACCCGCCTTATATTCTCTTTTTCTTATAACGAACCAGAGCAGGGAAAATATGCCCAAATTTATAAACATCTCGTAGAGCATCGTCGGGTGTATGGGTATGCCCTGGAACTCTCCTCCCGCGATGCTCCCGGGCGGGAACACAATCCCCCAGGGCATGTCCGTGGGGGTGCCGTGGGCATCCCCGTTCATGAAGTTTCCGAATCTTCCGAAGGCCTGGCCGAGTATTATGGTAGGGGCCACGGCATCGGCCATGGACCAGAAAGGTATCTTCTTTTTCTTTAAAAAAATGAGTGCGAAAAGGAATCCGCCTATGAGCCCCCCGTGGATGGCCAGCCCCCCGTGCCAGATGGCGGGTATCTCCCTGGGGAAGGCCAGATAGTAATCCAGGTTGAAGGCCACGTAATAGAGCCTCGCTCCGAGGACCCCGCATACAACGGCCCATATGATAAAGCCCATTACGTCATCGTCCGTAAGCTCAAGCCCCTTTCTTCTAACCTCTTTTCTTAAAAGATAGACCCCGACGACTATGGCCACTACGTACATGAGGCCGTAAAAGCGTATCTGGATGGGACCGAAGTCAAAAAGCACCGGATGCAAAATAATCTCCTATTTGCGGTTTTTTGCGTTCAGTTTGCACAGCCTTTTTGCATAACCAGGGGGCAGTTCAGTTAAGCTATGAGGCCCTCTATGGGGCTCGAGGCCGTGGCGTAGAGCTTTTTCGGGATCCTGCCCGAAAGGTATGCGAGCCTTCCCGCCATAACGGCGTACTTCATGGCCCTGGCCATACTTACCGGGTCCTTTGCCCCCGCTATACCGGTATTCATAAGCACCCCGTCACAGCCGAGCTCCATGGCCACCGAAGCGTCCGAGGCCGTTCCCACCCCGGCATCTACGATTACCGGTACCTTTACGGTCTCGAGGATTATGCGTATGTTGAAAGGGTTCCTTATCCCCAGCCCACTTCCTATGGGTGCGGCAAGGGGCATGACCGCCGCGCAGCCCAGGTCCGCGAGTTTCCTGGCCATTATGGGGTCGTCGTTGGTATATGGAAGCACCGTAAAGCCCTCCTTTATGAGCACTCGCGTGGCCTCCAGAAGCCCCTCGTTATCCGGGAAGAGTGTTTTTTCATCCCCTATGACCTCGAGCTTTACAAGGTCCGTTTCCAGGGCCTCCCTGGAAAGCCTTGCCGTCCTCACCGCCTCGTCGGCCGTGTAGCAGCCGGCCGTGTTCGGTAGAAGAGTGTACCTTGAGGTGTCGATGTGGTCGAGCATCGACTCCTTTCCTCTGTCGAGGTTAACCCTCCTTACGGCAACGGTTACCACCTCGGTGCCGCACGCCTCGAGGGCCTGCTTCATTATCTCGTTCGTGGGATACTTGCCGGTACCCACCATGAGCCTGGACGAGAACTCGTATTTCCCTATTTTAAGCTTGTCCGTCATTGAAATAACCTCCGTTTATTTGTCTCTCGTTGATGACAATACATGCGAAAAGTTAAAGGTATATGCGACCCCTTTAATTAAAAGTTTTCCTCATTTTTTCAGGCGCTTAGCCGCCTCCTGTCATGCGTACCACTTCGACGGTATCGCCCTCTTTAAGGAGTGTTTCGGCGTAGCTGCCCCTGGGCACTATTTCTCTATTGAGCTCTATGGCGATACCCTGGGGCCTTATATCGAGTGCCTCGAGAAGGCCCTTCAAGCTCAGGCCCTCTTCGAACCGTCTTTTTTCTCCGTTTACGCTTATATTCATTTAAAAATAAAGGTC
>JAUVFY010000254.1 GCA_030594025.1 Deltaproteobacteria bacterium
CGCCCCGCCCCCCTCGTCCCCCCCGCCCCCCTCGCCCCCCCCGGATGAAGCGCCCGGGGGTCCCATCCACTACGTGAAGGTCGAGGGCATCGTAAACCCCGTGATGAGCGAGTACATATTAAAGAGCTTAGAGAACGCGGAGATGGACGGCGCCGAGGCGGTCATAATCCAGCTCGACACCCCCGGGGGATTGGACCTCTCGATGAGGGACATCGTAAAGGCCGAGCTGACGAGCGACGTGCCCGTAATCGTATACGTCGCACCCGCGGGCTCCCGTGCGGCGTCGGCCGGGGTCTTCATGACCTATGCGGCCCATGTGGCGGCCATGACCCCGGGCACCAACATCGGCTCCGCCCACCCCGTGGCCATGGGGGGCCAGGAGATGGACGAGGAGATGGTCAAAAAAGTGGAGAACGACGCCGTCGCCTACATAAAGGGTATAGCGAAGAAGAGAAATAGGAACGAAAAATGGGCCGAGGACGCCGTTAGAGAGAGCGTGAACATAACGGCCGAGGAGGCCCTGGAGCTCAAGGTGATAGACATACTGGCCGAGAACAGGGCCGAGCTCATCGCAGCCCTCGACGGCCGGGTCGTGAAGCTCCCGGCCGGCGAGAGAGCGCTGAGGACAAAGGGGGCGGAGATAAAAGAGGTGGAGATGAACCTCCGCTTCCGGATCCTGAGGGCCATAGCGAACCCGAACGTCGCCTACGTCCTCATGATGATAGGGATGCTGGGGCTTTACTTCGAGCTTTCGAACCCCGGGGCCATATTCCCCGGAGTTATAGGCATAATATGCCTTGTGCTCGCCTTCTATTCCTTCCAGACACTGTCGGTTAACTATGCGGGCCTGATACTCATAGCCCTTGCCGTTGTCTTCTTTATACTCGAGATAATGGTAACGAGCTTCGGGCTCCTGACCATGGCGGGCCTGGTCTCGCTCGTACTGGGCTCCTTGATGCTCTTTGAATCGCCGCTTCCGTTCATGAGGCTTTCGCTCTGGGTACTTCTGCCCACGGTGGTTGTAGTTACGTCGTTCGTCCTGGCGCTCATGTACTACGCGATAAAGGTGCAGAGGAAAAAACCCGTAAGCGGCATGGAGGGGCTCGTCGGAGAGGTGGGCGAGGCTGTGGAGAGGATAGACCCCGAGGGCAAGGTCTTCGTCGACGGAGAGTACTGGAGTGCGGAAAGCATCGAGCCCATAGAAAAGGGCGATAAGATAAAGGTAGTGGACGTAAAGGGTCTTCTGTTGAAGGTTATAAAGGTTATAAAGGTATAACGGGTTTTATCTAACCAAGGAGGTTGTTATGACTGGACTCGGCACCGGAACATTAGTTGTTCTAATCCTTATAGCGATGTTTCTCTGGTCGGCCGTCTGGCGCCTTTACGAGTACGAAAGGGGCGTGGTGTTCTTCCTCGGGAAGTACCAGACCGTAAAGGGCCCGGGACTTAGGGTTATAATCCCCGGCATACAGACGCTCGTGAAGATTAGCCTGAGGACGATTACCATGGACGTCCCTCCCCAGGAGCTTATAACCAGGGACAACGTCTCGGTGAGGGTAAATGCGGTCGTGTATTTCAGGGTCATGGCCGCGGACAAGGCGATTATCGCCATCGAGAACTTCCTGTTTGCAACGAGCCAGCTCGCACAGACCACTCTTAGGAGCGTTTGCGGCCAGGCAGAGCTCGACGAGCTCCTGACCTCCCGGGAGAAGATTAACAAGATCATCGCCGAGATACTCGACCGGCAGACAGACCCCTGGGGCATAAAGGTGGTCATGGTGGAGGTAAAGGCCATTGACCTTCCAGAGGAGATGAAGAGGTTCATGGCAAAGCAGGCCGAGGCCGAGAGGGAGAAGAGGGCCAAGATTATTCACGCCGAGGGAGAATTC
>JAUVFY010000133.1 GCA_030594025.1 Deltaproteobacteria bacterium
AAAGGGTAAACGAGGTCTTCGAGGGGTTCATCTCCGGGGTTACGAGTTTCGGATTCTTCGTGGAGCTAAAGGAGTATTTCGTCGAGGGGTTAGTTCACGTAACCACCCTTACGGACGACTACTATACTTTCCTGGAAAAAGAACACACCCTTGAGGGCGAGACGACTAAGAAATCCTTCCGTCCGGGTAAAGAGGTCCTGGTTCGGATAACAGGCGTAGACCTGGAAAGGAGAAGGATAGAGATGGCCCTTCAAGAGGAGGAGAAAAAAAAGCCGTCCCGTACGAGGCCGCGTAAGAGGAAGACTGCCGTACGGAGACGGAGGAGATAGGCGGCGCATAATGGAGGCGGGCTTTAAAAATACATGAGGGTCATTAAAAAAGGAAGGGGCCTTAAGAGGATAAAGGGCCCCGTGGTAACGCTCGGGAACTTCGACGGGCTTCACCTCGGCCACCAGAAAATCCTAAAGAAGGTATCCGAAAGGGCGAGAATACTGGGCCGACCTTCGCTTGTTTACACCTTCGAGCCCCATCCCATGAAGGTGGTCTCCCCGAGGAAGAGCCCGCCGCTCATCATGGACCTCGCCGAAAAGGTCCGCACCATAGGCATTTTGGGCATAGACTATCTAATACTCGCAAGCTTCACAAAGGAGTTCGCCTCGAGGCACCCCAGGGAGTTCGTCGAGGAGGAGTTAGTTAAAGCCATAGCGGCAGAAGAGGTCTGGGTGGGGCACGACTACGCCTTCGGCAGGGGTAAACGGGGAACCGTCGAGTACCTGAAGGGGCTCGCAGACACATTCGGCTTTTCCGTCTCAATCATACCGGCGTACAGGAAAAAGGGCAAGATAGTTTCGAGCTCGAGGGTAAGGGAGCTCCTGGCAGGGGGCGAAGTGAGGGCGGCCTCTGAGCTCCTGGGCAGGCTTTACTCGATAAAGGGCAAAGTCGTAAGGGGTAAGGACGTGGGAAGGATAATCGGCTTCCCCACAGCGAACCTCTCGACCACGAGCGAGCTCATACCGAAAAGGGGCGTTTACACGGCTTTCGTTACCTTTAATAACAAACGGCACCGGGCAGTGGTGAACATCGGCACCGCTCCGACTATGAGAGGGAGAGGCAAAAAAATCATTGTCGAGGCCCATATACTGGATTTCAAGCGCAGGATATACGGCAGGAAGATGGAGATATCCTTTGTAAGGAGACTTAGGGACGAGGTGAGGTTCGCCTCGGAAAATGAATTAAAAAACCAGATAGCAAGGGACGTCAAGGAGGCGAGGGGGATACTCAGGCTTTGAAAAATTTAAAAAAGGGTTGTTAAGCGCGGGGTTTCTCGATTATTATAATAAGTTGATTGTCTTCAAGGGGTGAGAACTTAGCTTAAAAAGTTTAAAAGCTTAAAAAGCTCGAAAGCTAAAAAGTGAAGATAAAAGGCAAAACAAAACTCATCGGAATATTCGGCGACCCGGTGGCCCAGACGCTCTCTCCCGCGATGCAAAACGCGGCCTTCGAATCCCTGGGCATGGACTTCGTCTACGTACCCTTCCACGTAAGGCCCGCTGAACTCAAGGCGGCAGTCGAAGCCATCAGGGCCCTGGGGATGCCCGGGGTGAACATTACCATCCCCCACAAGGAAAAGGTAATCGAGCTTTTGGACGGGCTGGACGAAGACGCAAGGGCAGTGGGCGCTGTGAATACGGTTGTTAACAGGGAAGGCAAACTCACGGGCTACAATACCGACGGCGAGGGTTTTTTAAGAAGCCTCGCCGAGGATACAGGGTTTAACCCGCAGGGCAAGAAAATTATAATCCTCGGCGCAGGAGGGGCCGCAAGGGGGATACTCGCCTCGGTCCTGAACAAAAAAAACAAAAAAAATAAAAAAAATAAAAAACCCGCAAGGGTTATAGTGGCAAACAGGACCTTCGAGAGGGCAGAGGGCCTGGTTAAGGAATTCAATGAAAAATTCAAGGATCTTCAAGTTGAGGCGGTCGAGCTCGATGAGGAGGCACTCGGGCCCCTTCTTAAAGAGGCAGACCTCCTGGTGAACGCAACCTCCATCGGCATGGAAGGCGGCCAGGGCGGCCAGGGCGGTCATGGGCCGCTTTCCTTTATAATAGAAAAGCTCCCTGGGAGTGCAGTCGTCTCTGACATCGTCTACAAGCCCATTGTGACGGAGCTCATTAGAGAAGCCGAACAGAAGGGGCTTACCACGCACAGGGGCCTGGGGATGCTTGTGGGCCAGGGTGCTTTGAGCTTCGAGCTCTGGACGGGCCAGAAGGCTCCTGTCCATGTGATGAGGCAGGCAGCATTCGAAGCGCTTGAACTCCAATAAGATAAAATCCTCGAAATAAATGAATTTTTACTTGCCTGCGCAAATCTTAATGACAGAATGAAACCCTCGCATTCAAGAAGTTTTAAGGCTGAATGAATTTTTTATTTATTTGTGCATACTAAAATAACTTATTGACGTCCACCTTTTTTACAACCCATGTAGGCTAAATGAAAGTCGTTTTTATCGCCGACGCACACCTTAAAGGGCTCGACGACCCTTACCAGAAATCGCTCTGCACGTTTCTCGACAATATGAGAAACGTGGATAAGCTGGTAATCTTAGGGGACCTGTTTGAGTTCTGGACGGGCTTTAACGACGTCGTGTATTACCACTACCTGCCGGTCCTCACAAGGCTCCTTACGCTCGGGCAGAAGGGGACCGAGATCATCTACATAGAGGGAAACCACGATTTCTTCATGGGGCCCTTCTTCACAGACATCCTCGGCGCCCGGGTGCATGCGAACCCCTTTGAATTGGACCTCGAGGGTAAAAGGTTTTACCTGGGCCACGGCGACACGGTGGACAGAAACTTGAAGTATGCCTTCTGGCGGGCCCTTTCGAGGAGTTTTATCTTCCGCACCCTCTACAGGGTCTTAACTCCTTCGGTCATATGGAAGATCGCGGGTTTCCTCTCCCAAAAGAGCCGCATATACCACGAGAGGGCCATCTCGATCGAAGCTCACCACAGGGGGTTTGCCAGGGAAAGGATACGCGAGGGCTTTGACGGGGTTATGCTCGCCCACACGCACATCGCGCGGCTTGTTGAGGAAGAGGTCTCTGGAATAAAGGGGGGAAGGAAGGGTCTTTACCTGAATCCTGGGAGCTGGATGGACGAGTCGACTTATATCGTCTATGAGGATGGGAAGTTCAGTCTCGAGAGGTATGGAAGACAAGAATAACTAATCCACCCCGATGACCATCGTATCGGCGATCCGGTCGCCGAACCTTATACCCTTTTCTTCGTTGTAAACGAGCATAGCCTCGTAAGCGAAAACCGCCAGAGTTATGAGAATCACCGAAAAGGGCCCTACATAGGGTATCCAGCCGATAATCAGATAAGCGAGTATGAGTATGCCGAAAGGCAGGTTCCTCATAATCGACTCCCTGAAGTCGCACGGGGCTCCTTCTCTTGCAAGGGAAACGATCTTGAGCCCGATTATCCTTTTACCTATGCTGTGGCCTCCCTTGAGACCGTCGGCTATGAGTATGTAGGTTATTGCCGCCAGGGGACCCACGGGCAGGGGGAAGAAAAAGAGCGTGCCTGCGATCAGGAAATCTATAAACTTTGCAAGGAACCTCTCCAGGACCTCGGCCTTGGCGTAGGGGATCTTTTCAGCTTCTTCAGCTTCTTCAGCTCTTTTCTCGGGATTCTCGCTCATGGCTACCTTTCCTTAAATGGAATCTAATTTGGCCGCAAGGGCGCTTGAAGCACGGCGCTCGAGTTATTCTTCCGTCTCCCGCGTAAAAAGTATAAAGGCCATGGCAGGCCTTTTGGATGACTGGCTCATGGCGAAGTTTATGCCGTCGAGGTTCCAACTCTCTTTGACCTTTTCGTTTATGGCCGTCTCCAGCTCCTCGTCAGTGACCGTGCTGAGTTCGACCACCTTGTATTCGAGCATAATTAGACTATTGACCCCTTGTATGCAGCAATCATAAATTAATTTGCCGGAGAAATCAACCCTGCAGCCTTCATTGAGGCCATCATGGATGCCCCTCATGGAGGCCCCTCATTGAGGGGTTTTATTTAAGAGATGTTTTACGGATAGGTTACCCCTGGGAAGCGGTCTGTTTTTTTATCGCATGCGCCCTTTTGGCCGCTTCTGAGGGCTCGTACGTGCAGAAGGGCTCTTCGTCAAGGTAGTCGCCCGTGAAGGCATAGGCCCTGGCCCTGCATCCGCCGCAAACAGAGCGGTACTCGCAGCAGCCGCACCTTCCCTTGTAATCGT
>JAUVFY010000267.1 GCA_030594025.1 Deltaproteobacteria bacterium
ACCCCCCGGCCTTAAAGAAGGTAATGGACGAACTCGTACGCGATGGGCTCGCGGCAAGGAACGGCCCGGTCGTCTCAAGCGTTTCCCACAGGCCCGCCTCCGGCGGGGTGGATGCAGAGATAGAGGAGGGGATAAAAAAGGCCGTTCGAGAGGGTTTCAACCCCACCACCATGTCCGAGCTCGAAAAGCTCCCGTTTAAAAGACGGGACCTCGAAAGGGTCTTGAATTACCTCAACAGGCGCGGCATATTGATAAAGCTCACCGAGGTCGTCTACGTACCGGGGGAAAGACTCGAAGAGGCAAGGAAGAAGCTCGAAGATCATTTAAGGGATAAGGGAAAGATAAAGGCCGCCGAGTTCAGGGACCTCCTGGGATGCGGAAGGAAGTTCGCCATAGAAATACTCGAATACTTCGACAAGGAACGGTTGACCTTCAGGCAGGGGGACTACCGGATACTCAGGTAAGATTGACGAGATGGACGTTTCAAAAAGTCATGGGATAAAAAAAGCCCTTCTCGGGATATTCCGGGCCGTGAGCATGGTTTTCACCGCCGCTTTTCTTGTTATCATGTTCACGCCGCTCTCGAATTACATGGCGAAACCCCTTACCATGGGCCCGGAGCTCAAGAAGGCCGACCTCATAGCGGTGCTCGGCGGAGGGGCTTTTCCGAACGGGGTGCTCGGAGGGGCCTCGAACGAAAGGCTTATTCACGGGATGCTCCTTTACAGGGAGGGCTATGCACCGGAGATAATTTTTTCGGGCGGGACGATAAGAAAGACCTCGAAAAAGGTGCTGCACACGATTTTGAAGTCAGAAGACGCAGGCGAGATGGACGTTATAGAGGCCGGTATAATGAGGGAGGTCTCCACAAAGCTCGGTATCCCGGAAGAGGACACCTCAGCGGACCCTTCCTCCACCAATACCCACGGTAACCTCGAAAGGATAAGCGAATACATGGAGGCCCGGGGACTTGAGACCTGCCTTATAGTTACTTCTCCGACCCACATGTACAGGTCCTTTATGGTTTCTGAAAAGCTCGGCATGGATTGTTACCCGGCCCCGGTCAGCGACTATACGGAGTTCATTGATTCGGCCCTCGGCAGGCTCGTGCTCTTCAGGGCCGTCATGTGGGAGTATGCGGGGCTTTTGCTCTACAAACTATACGGATACATTTAACTGAAGTTGTTTTTCAAGCGCCTTACTTACTACAGGGAGGAGCCATTGAGCACGGGACGCAAGATAAAGCTTACGAGCTGGGCGAGCTGTGCGGGTTGAGCGGCCAAGATAGGCCCCGACGCCCTGATGCAGGTCCTGCACCAGCTGCCACATATAAAGGATAAAGACCTTCTCGTAGGTATCGATACCTCCGACGACGCGGCGGTTTACCGTATATCAGATGACCTTGCGGCGGTTACGAGCCTGGACTTCTTCCCGCCCCTCGTCGATGACCCGGATACCTTCGGCCAGATAGCCGCCTCGAACGCCTTGAGCGACATATACGCAATGGGTGGAAGCCCACGCTTCGCGACCAACATCGTATGCTTCCCGAAGGCCCTTGACCTTGAGATACTCGCGGAGATAATAAAAGGCAGCATGGAAAAATTGAGCGAGGCGGG
>JAUVFY010000247.1 GCA_030594025.1 Deltaproteobacteria bacterium
CAGTTCGCCGTAAAGAACGGGGACGTCAACATACTCGAGGTCAACCCCAGGGCCTCGCGCACGATCCCATTTGTGAGCAAGGCCATAGGCAGGCCCCTTGCAAAGATAGCGACCAAGCTCATGGCGGGTAAGACGTTAAAGGAGCTCGGCTTCACCGAGGAGATCCGCCCCGGCTATACCTCCGTAAAGGAGGCCGTGTTTCCGTTTATAAAACTACCCGGAGTGGATACGCTCCTGGGCCCTGAGATGAAGTCCACCGGCGAGGTTATGGGCATAGGCACGGACTTCGGCAGGGCCTTCGCAAAGGCGCAGATAGCCGCCGGAAATGTACTTCCCCTCAAGGGGTGTGTTTTTATAAGCGTGAGGGACGTGGACAAGCGGAGTATTCTCCCCATTGCAAAGGGGTTGAAGGAGATGGGCTTTCACGTGATTGCCACAACGGGCACCTCTAAGTACCTGAACGACAGGGGCGTTGAGGCCGAGATGGTCCTCAAGGTTATAGAGGGAAGGCCCAACGTGGTGGACAGGATAAAGAGCGCAGAGGTGGACATGGTCATAAACACCTCCTTCGGCGCGAAGACCGTGGCCGACTCCTACTCCATAAGGCGCTCCTCGATCGAGCACGGCATACCTTACTGTACGACCGTTGCAGGGGCAAAGGCCGCGACCCTTGCCATCTCGACGATGCTCAAAGAGGGGCTCGGCGTGAAGTCCGTCCAGGAGTACCATAAGGACCTCTCTTTCCAACCCAAAGGGAAAGTAAGCGTAAGCAGTTGACCTCATGGCCCGCCCGGTAGATACCAATAAAAAAGAGCGTCTTACGAAGATAATCGAATCCCTATCGAGGCCGCTCGAGTTCGCCTCAAAGGACGACTTCGCACACATGGAATCCCTTAAGGGGCTCGCTACACTCGTTGACAGGCTCTCAAACGAGGCCCTGGGGATGGGCCCTGCCCGAGGGTTGGACTCAGCGTTCAAAGAGTTGAAGGAGGTCTTCACGGGCTTTGACGCCCTCGGGCCGGCGGAGAAAAAAAAGAGGGTCCTGAAGGGAATAGAAATCGTAAAGTCAATGAAAGCCGTTGAACCCGTCCTCAAGGAAGGGGCCGGAGAAAAAACAAAGCCTTTGTCTACGGTTGAGGTCAGGAGGAAATTAAAACTTCTTAAGACCCCGCTCGAGAGGCTAAAGGGCATCGGGCCGGGCCTTTCCGGGAGGCTAAAGAAAAAGGGGCTCACAACGGTCGAGGACGTCCTATATTATTTACCTTTCCGCTACGAGGACCGCCGCCACATAAAAAAAATCGGGGAGCTAAAGCCGGGCACTTACGAGGTCGTAACCGGGGAGGTCATGGCAATGGGTGAGACACGCTACGGCAGGAGAAAGCTCTTTGAGGTCGTGGTGTCTGACGGCTCCGGGCTTTTGAAGTTGAAATGGTTCAACTACAGGCTCTCTTACATGAAAAAGAGGTTCAAGGAGGGCCAGAAGCTTTTTCTCTACGGTAACGTCTCGATGTTCGCCCGCCAGAAGGAAATAATCCACCCGGACGTTGAGCTCATGGATGAGAATGACGATTCCATGCACATGAAAGGGGTCGTACCCATATATTCGCAGATAGAGAACCTGCACCAGAAGACAGTGAGGAAGCTCGTAAGGAGGATAGTCGAGGAGTACGCGGGTTCAGCCGTTGGCGGGGTCCCCGAGGACATTGTTAACGGGGCGGGCCTTATGGGGCTCGCTGACGCCTTCAGGGAAGCACACGCACCGGCGGATGCGGGTGGCGCGGCCGGGGCCGGGCTCGCGAGGAAGTCAATTACATTCGACGAGCTCTTTACACTCGAGCTGGGGCTGGCCCTTAAAAGGAGTAATACCAAGAAAGAAGGCGGCATAGCCTTCAAGGCCGCCGCTTTCAAATCCGCCGCTTCCAAATCCAATGATACGCTCGAGAAGCGTCTTCTCGGACTTCTGCCCTTTACCCTCACGGCCGCACAGAAAAGGGCAATCG